>CAKUYG010000120.1 GCA_934702165.1 uncultured Bacteroidales bacterium
AACTAGATGTATCGAAAAAGGTGGCCAGCCCAAGCATGGGCCAGCCACCTCATAAACACCATTCCGTATTACTTATTATACTGCTTGTAGAACGGAAGCTTTGTGAGGTCCACCATCACGAGGCAGAGCCTCTTGCCGTCTGAATAGTGGCCGCTCTGGAAGCAGAGGGTCTTGCCGTCAGGGCTGAAGAAAGGCTGGGCATGATCAGGTGCCATCTTGAGGTCGGAAGCGATCATGTGACGGTAACCGTTGGCCACATTGATCACCCATACGTCTCCGCCGAAAGTATCACCGGCAGCCCACTGGTTGTCACGGGTGGAGTTGCAGTGCCAGAATCCGCGGCCACGCAGAGCGCTTTCGCGATCCTTCTCCATCTCCACGTTGCCGAGGCACTCCACGTCATCGGTGCGGAGGTTGATGCGGAAAATTCCGCTGGCCTGCTTGCGCAGACGATCCTGCCATCCGAGCACATTGAAATATACATAGTCCTCAGTGCCGAAGGTCTCGTGGGTCACCCAATCAAGCGGTGTCTCCTTGTAGAGAGGCTTGTAGGTGCAGGCGTCAGCATCGGCGTACCACATCCTCTGGTCGGCGTCACCGCCGGTCTCGCAGCAGAACACGATTTCGTTAGGACGGAAACGGCTTGCTTGGATATGGCCCACCTTGAAGTCCACGTCGCAGATCTTGGTCACCTCACCGGTCTTGAGATTCATCTTGCGCAGACCGCTCAGGGACTGGCTGACCTTGACAGGCTGGTCGTCGCGAGGTACGAAAGCCTTGGCCTTCATGGCGGCGATCTCCTCAGGAGTACCTTCGCGGGTCACGGTAATGTAGGCATACTCATCCTCGCTGTTGACACACCATCCGCCAGGACGTCCCATCTCAGGGCTTGTCGGGAACACGCCGAGCTTGGTCAGATAACTGTCGAATGTACCTGCGTTGTTCTTCTTGGCATCAGCGAAGAGTTTGTCAAGATCCATGACATAAAGAGTCCAGTCTTCTCCGACACGCTTGTTGACAAACAGCTTGTTGGACCTGTTGGCAAGGAACACGGAGCCGACACTTCCCTCGGTCACCTGAATGATCTTGCCGGTGGCGACCTCGACAAAGAAATACTGTGTCGGGGTGAACTCTCTCACCTTTCCGTCAGGCATGGTGTGCTTCTGCGGAGCCTCACCTGCCCGTGTTGAAGAACGGAACAGAAGGTATTTCCCATCAGGAGTCCACATTGGGTCAGTCTGATAGATGAATTTGTCGTTTTTCTGAGTGTCTGTAAGGACAACAAGCGAAACTCCGGTCTGCGGATCCTTCACCACCTTCTTCTCCGAAGGCTGGAACTTTCCGAACTGAGCATTCGCAGATGAGACCGCAGCCAGCATGACGGCTGCAACAAGCAATGCTTTTTTCATTTAAAAGAAAAATTGGTTAATGTGTTAAATGTATTCGTAAAATGAATAATCATCAAAAATCATACCTAAAGCCGCTTCAAGGGTTTACCGTTGATGGTGCAATCTTCGAAGACAACCTCCCCGACCTTCCCGTGGGAAAAGTTTCCACCTGAGCTGACCCCGTCAAAGCGGCAGCCTTTGAGTCTGACCCCGCCGATGTTCGTCCTGTCTTCAAGGCCATACAGCCACAGGCCGTATTCAGACTTGGAGCAAGTGACATTCTCCAGCACTACATTCCTCACCTCCGGATAGAAATCCCGCCGGGCCTTCTCGCGAGGCTCGTAATCGAGGTTTATGCGCAGCACAGCCTCCCGGCACTGCCCTACCGTCACATTGCGGACATATATATTTTCTATCACGCCACCTCTGGCCGGCGATGTCTTTATGCGTATGACCCTCTCAAGATTCGGAGAATCCATCCTGCAGTTCTCCACAAAAAGGTTGCGGAAACCGCCTGAGATTTCGGAACCGATCACGACTCCGCCGTGACCGTCATTCATCGTGCACCCGCGTACAACGATGTTCTCGCTCGGCACATTCCACTTCCTTCCGTCCTCATTACGGCCGCTCTTGATGGCGATGCAGTCGTCCCCGGTATCGAAGAGGCAGTTCTCGATCAGCACGTTGCGGCAAGATTCCGGGTCGCAGCCGTCTCCGTTGGGCCCGTTGTTGACCACATGCACCCCGCGAACTGTCAGGTCTTCACAAAACAGAGGATGAATCACCCAGAACGGGGAGCGCAGCAATGTCACATCCTCAATAAGCACCGTCGTGCAGCGATAGAAATTAATAGTCTGCGGTCGCAGGCAGTCCACTTCCCCGTAGAGCCTCTCCCCCACCGGGACACGGCTCTCACCCTGCTCAAGCAGTTTCAGCCTTGAGGCACGCCAGGTCTTGCCGTCCGGCCCGGTGAAATCGTTGCGCTCGATGCTTTTCTGGCGGCCCCACCAATTCTCCCGGGAGGCCTGCCCGTCTATTGTCCCCTTGCCGGTAAGGGCGATATTGGTCTCGCCGTAGGCGTAGATCAGAGGCCTGGCGTTGTAGCAGTCCAGCCCCTCCCAGCGCGTGAGCACCGCCGGAAAATACAGTGATACATCCGTCGAGAACTTCAATACTGCCTTGTCCGAGAGATGCAGACGGACATTACTCTTCAATGTGATCGGACCTGTATAGAAAGTGCCGTCGGGCACAAGCACAGTACCGCCGCCCGCGCGGCTCATCTCCACTATAGCAAGGTTGATGGCATCATGGGCAAGCCTGTCCGGATCATCAGCTACAGCTCCATATTCCGTGATGGAGACAGTCCGGTCGGGAAAATGAACCCTGGTCATCCCTTCCACTATCCTGTCGGCCTCTGTCCAAGGGTCTGTGGCAGCAACGGCCCGGCCGGCTGCAAGCGCACCGCACACCATGGCGGCGGCGATGAACCTACTGCTTGACATCATTTATATAGGTATTGATGAGTTTGAGATTGGTGATGGCTGAGCTTTCCCACTCCGGCACAGGGGTGCTGACGCGAACATTATCGAAAGTGAAATCGTCGAGGGTGAACTCTTCCGGCTTCGGACTGACGTTGGCAAAACTCTTGCACTCAAGGTTGAGATTCCTGAATATGATGTGTTCCCCGTATGAGCGCGGGATGTCCTTGCGGTCTTTGAGGTCGAAGAACTGCGTCCATGGTGCCACGCTCAGCACGCAGCGGCAGCTGCCCTCTATTCCGTCGATAGTGATATACTCGTAGTGCTGTGGGGTGTCCGGCCGCATCTTGAGCTGAAGCAGGGACTGCCCGCGGTCCACCTTGCAGTTGCGTATGAGGATATTGTGCGTCTGTATGCACTCGCTCCCGCAGGTCACGCAGCTCCCGGTGGTACGGTCGAAGAAGCACTCCTCCACGAGGATGTTGCTGTTCGGCCCGTTGTTCTCGTCCTTATCAGCCCACGGCCCCTTGCCGCCCTTGAAGCAGATGGCGTCATCGTTGACCGTGATGCGGCAGCCCTTGACATGCACATTGGAGCAGACATCCAGATCGATCCCGTCGGCGCTGGCGGACTTTATCGGCTCGCGCGGGGAGAATATCCTGAGGTTCAGGAGTTTGATATGATCCGTCTTGTAGATGTGGCAGGTCCAGAATGGGGAGTTCTGGAGAGTGACGTCAGCGATGGTGACGTTGCGGCTGTTGGACACGTGCAGAAGACGCGGCCGCTGCTCGTCCTTGTTGGTGCATTTGGGGTTCCATTGGCGGCGGATGCGGAACGCCTTCCAGTAAGGACTGCCGTTGCCGTCGATGGTGCCGCAGCCTGTAAGGGTGAACCCGTCAAGGCCGTCCGCGTTGATCAAGGCCGGGAAATACTTGCACACCTCCCCTTCTATGCGGGTCATCACGACCGGGAAGTCGTAGATATGCTCGCTCCCGAGGAGCACCGCCCCGCGGAGAAGGTGCAGATGGGTTCCCTGCCGGAAGAATAGGGCGCCGCTCTTATAAATGCCCTCAGGGATCACCACGACTCCGCCGCCCTCCTCAGCCGCCTTGTCTATAACGCTCTGTATCAGCTCAGTCTGCACATTGTTCGGGTCGCTTATAGCACCATAGTCGGCGATATTGTACAGTTTCCCTAGCGTCTCGGGGGCAGGCACTTCCGCCTCTTTGAACCACTCCGGGACAGGTGTCCCGTCCGGAAATAGCAGAGGCTCCGCTTTGGCCTTCTTTCTGGCATCCGCCGGCACGAGGGCACACAGCGCGAGCATAGTCAAAATTATTCTTCTCATCTGTCTGGTAATTTAAATTGGTATTGTTTTCTCGGTGTTATTTACAAAAATAGCCATTTATTTTCAAATTGGCGAGAATAATTTGTAACTTTGAGCAAACTGCACATAAAAACCACAACATGAGATTTTTGACCAGCGCCGTGCTATCTCTCGCCCTCGCCACGGGGCTTCATGCACAGCAGACACAGACCATCTACCTGTCCGGTACAGGACTCAATGACACCAGAACCTGGGAATTCCGATGCTCCGCCGGCCTGAAGAGCGGAAAATGGGGAAAGATAGAAGTTCCTTCCCAATGGGAACTTCAGGGTTACGGAGAATACAACTACGGCCGCGGGCTCGGCCCCACAAAGCCCCTCAACGAATACGGAGAGTACCGTCACCGCTTCAAGGTACCCTCATCTTGGAAAGGAAAGGACGTAAAGATCGTCTTCGAAGGAGTGATGACCGACACGGATGTACGCATCAACGGCAAGAGTGCCGGAGATGTCCATCAAGGAGGATTCTACCGCTTCGAATACAACATCAGCGGCCTGCTCAAATACGGAGCCTCCAACAAGTTGGAAGTGACCGTCAAAAAAGAATCTGACAACGCCTCGGTCAACAACGCCGAACGCCATGCCGACTGGTGGAACTTCGGCGGCATCTACCGCCCTGTCTACCTTACCTGCACAGCTCCCGAGCACATAGAGCACTACGCCATCGACGCCCGGGCCAACGGAGTGATGACAGTCAGCCTTGACGTACGCAACGCCCCTGAAGGCTCAAGTGTGGAGTACACCCTCTCCCCTCTCGCCGCCCCGAAGCGCATAGTCAACTCACACACCATGCCGCTCAAATCCCCGGAGCAGACCGACACCCTCGTGTGGGGCCGGGTGCAGAGCTGGGACTGCGAGCATCCGAACCTGTACATCCTCAAGATGGCTCTCCTCGCCCCGGACGGCAGCAGACTGCACGAAGTCGAGCAGAGAGTCGGGTTCAGGACCGTGGAACTAAGGCCTAAGGACGGTCTCTATGTCAACGGGACAAAAGTTGTCCTGAAAGGCATCAACCGCCACACTTTCCACCCGGAAGGAGGGCGCTGCACCGACAGGGAGATCAGCCTGATGGACGCCAGACTCATCAAGGAGATGAACATGAACGCGGTCCGCTCCCACTACCCGCCAGACACACATTTCCTGGACATCTGCGACTCCCTCGGCATCTTCTATCTTGACGAGCTCGCCGGCTGGCACGGGCGCTACGATGACAGCGTGGGTGCCATATTGGTGAAGGAGATGGTGCGGCGCGATGTCAACCACCCGAGCATCATAATCTGGGATAACGGCAATGAAGGGGGATGGAACACCAACCTCGACAAGCTGTTTGCCAAGTATGACCCCCAGAAACGCCACGTAATCCACCCTTGGGCTGATTTCGACGAACTCGACACCCATCACTATCCTACTTTCCTCACCGGCGTAGGCCGTTTCACCAACGGTTATAAGGTATTCATGCCTACCGAGTTCATGCACGCGAACTCTGACCAGGGAGGCGGGGCCGGCCTCGAGGACTTCTGGGACAACTGGACATCGCACCCTTTGTTTGCAGGCGGGTTCATCTGGGCATTCGTGGACGAATCCGTCAAGCGCACCGACAAGGGCGGAATGCTCGACTGCAACTTCGACATGGCCGATGACGGCGTCGTGGGCCCGTACCGCGAAAAAGAAGGCAGTTTCTGGGCCATCCGCGACATCTGGGCACCGATCCAGTTCGCCAAAATATACATAACCCCTTCATTCAACGGAGAATTCTTCATCACCAACAAGTACCTTTTCACCAACCTCGACAAGTGCAGGATGCAATGGCGGCTCAAGACTGTGGGCTCGCCGGAAGAGGGCGCATGCATGAGCATCACAGCCCAGGGGGAGATCCCGATGCCGTCCCTCGCTCCGAACACCACCGGGATAATGAGGATGGAGATTCCTGAAGGATTCTTCGACAACGACATCCTTGAGCTTGAAGCCTTCGGGGAGAACGGGGAGAGCATCTGCACCTGGACATGGCCTGTCCACTACGCATCAGAATATCTTTCAAGACACTCCATCCCGGCCGGAACCGTAGACCAGGCACGCGCCGAAGAGAAGGACGGTCTCTGCACACTCAGCGCCGGAGATGTCAGCGCAAGTTTCGACACCGCCACAGGAGAACTCAAGGGCGTGAAAGTCAAAGGACGCGACTCCGCATTCGGGGGCATGACCCCTGTCGGCATCAAGATGCGCTTCATCAAGGGCTACTCAAGAACAGATGGCGACGACGCCCTCTATGTGGCGAAATACCTCGGGGCCGTGGACTCCATCGTATGGAGGATGACCTCTGACGGACGCCTCGGCATGGATGCTGTCCTTCTCAACCGCGACAACGGCGGGGTGCGGGGCGGCTTCGACGACGGGTTCATGGACACCGACATCAAGGATCTCGGCTTCTCCTTCAACTGGCCGGAAGAGAACGTCAAAGGCATGAAATGGCTTGGACGCGGCCCCTAC
>CAKUYG010000121.1 GCA_934702165.1 uncultured Bacteroidales bacterium
TGCGGATGGCCGGAATCGGGACGCAAAAACGCAAACAGGTAAAATAAAACGATAAAAATGAAACGAATCATCATCATTCTTGCAGGCACGCTTGCGGTGCTTCCTCTGAGCGGGCAGGCGCAGCAGCCCCAGTCAGCACAGCAGCCGGAAAAACAGGTACCGCAGGTGCTGACACTTGACGACTGCAGACAGATGGCGCTGGCCAGCAGCAACGCCCTCAAGACCGCGCAGCAGAAAGTAGAGATTGCAGGTTATGACCGCAAGATTGCTGCGGCCAACTATTTCCCGAAGATCACGGCGTCCGGTACTTATATGTATGCGAACAAGGATCTCCAGCTGATCAGCGATGAAGCTACAAACGAACTCACCAACGCCGGCACCATCCTCCAGAAGGATCTCTCCGACAAACTCAGCGCGATCCTCTCCGATCCGGTCATCCTGCAGAAAGTGATGACCGACCCGGCCCTGCAGAAATTGCTCGGATATGTCAAGGGTGCCGACATCGCCACTCCGATCAACGCCATCGGCGGACAGATCAGCCAGGCCCTCACCCTTGACACCCGCAACACCACGGCGGCTGTGATTTCCCTCCAGCAGCCTGTATATATGGGTGGCAAGATCGCCGCGGCCAACAAGATGGCGGGATACGCCGAGCAACTCGCCAAAGAGCAGTACAGTCAGGAGCACTCCCAGATCCTTGTCGACATCGAGCAGGCATATTGGCAGATAGTATCCATAGCCGGCAAGAAACGTCTGGCCGAGGGCTACGCAAGCCTTCTGCACCAGATGGAGAAAGATACAGACGCACTCATCGCCGAGGGCTTTGCGACTCCATCCGATGCCCTGACCGTCAAGGTCAAGGCCAACGAGGCCGACATGATGCTCACCAAGGCCAACAATGGCCTGGCGCTGGCCAAGATGCTTCTCTGCAAAGAGTGCGGCCTTCCTCTGGATAGCGAGATCACCCTTGCTGACGAGTCCTTGGACATGATCCCGCAGCCGCAGATGACCGAAGAACTCTCAGATGAGCAGATCTACGAGGCGCGCCCCGAGATCCGCAGCCTTGAGCTCGCGCAGGGCATCTACAAGAGCAAGGTGGACATCGCCCGCTCAGATATGCTTCCTACAGTCGCCGTCACAGCCAATTATATAGTCACCAACCCTAACCTCTTCAACGGTTTCCAGAAAAAATACGGTGACTTCCTGACAGCCGGGGTAGTGGTCTCAATCCCTATCTTCCACGGAGGCGAGGCGCTCAACAAGACCCGCAAGGCCAAAGCCGAGGCAGCCATGACGGCTCTCAAACTTGACGATGCCAAACAGATGATCTCCCTCCAGGTCGCACAGCTCCGCCAGCAGGAAGAGGAGGCCCTTGAGAAACTCACTACTGCCGAGAGCAACCTTGCCAATGCCGAAGAGAATCTCCGCGTGGCCACGGCCGGCTGGAACGAGGGCATGATAGCATCCAACGTGGTGCTTCAGGCGCAGACCGCATGGCTTCAGGCCCATTCCGAAGTCATCGAGTCCGGAGTGGAACTCCAGATGTGCAGTGTCAATCTCGCAAAAGCCGAAGGCAGACTTAAGTAATCCGACAGATAATCAAAAAAACACAATACAATGGAAAAGACTCAGAAAAAAGGCAACCTCCTTTTGGGAATAATAGTTCTGGTTGCTCTCATCGCAGCAGTCGCTGTGCTTGGAATCATCTTCTCACAGCCGAAGCCGGCCCTCATCCAGGGCGAAGCCGAGGCCACGGAGTACCGCGTGTCAGGCAAGGTCCCTGGACGAATCGAGGCCTTCTATGCCAAGGAAGGCGACATGGTCAAGAAGGGTGACACCCTCGTGGACATAGACTCCCCAGAAGTCAGGGCAAAGCTCGCCCAGGCCCAGGCCGTGTACGCAGCCGCTTCAGCCCAGCGCAACAAGGCCAACAAGGGAGCGCGCCAGGAGGAGATAGCCGGCGCCTATGAAATCTGGCAGAAAGCCCTCGTGGGCGAGGACATCGCCCGCAAGACTCTGGACCGCGCCACACGTCTGCACGAGCAGAACGTCATCAGCGACCAGAAGTTTGACGAGGCCACAGCCCAGTTCAACGCCGCGCAGGCCACAGCCCAGGCAGCCAAGTCCCAGTACGACATGGCCGTGAAGGGCGCCCGCGAGGAGGACAAGGCCGCTGCCATAGCCCTTGTCAATCAGGCCAACGGAGCCGTGATGGAAGTCGAGTCATATCTTTCAGAACTCAAGCTCACCTCCCCTGTGGACGGAATCATCAGCGCGCGCTACCCTCATGTCGGGGAACTCGTGGGCACCGGTTCGCCAATCATGACAGTGACCGACCTCAGTGACATGTGGTTCACCTTCAACATCCGCGAGGATAAGCTCAACAGCATCAAGAACGGCACTGTCCTTACCCTCAAGATTCCGGCTCTTGGAGACGCCACCGTGCAGGCCACCGTCAACTACATCGCTGCACGTGAGTCCTACGCCACCTGGAGGGCAACCAACGAGACAGGGCAGTACGATGCCAAGACATTCGAGGTGAGGGCAGTGCCTTCAGCAGCAGTGGACGGACTCCGTCCTGGAATGACAGCCATTGTCGTAAACAAGTAAACGATGAACAGCATCTTGAAAGTAATGCGGCGCGAGTTCGGGATAATACGCCGCAAACCAGTCTTCCTTCTGGGATCAGTCGGGATGATGGCAGTCTGCTGCCTGTTCTACCTGACATTCTTCAAGGCGGGACTTCCGGAAAACCTCCCTATCGGGGTGCTGGATCTGGACAACTCCTCACTATCCCGTAACTTCTGTCGTCAGCTTGACGCCACTCAGCTGGGCAAGGTGATCAAGTACGAAGACTTCACCACCGCGAGGGACGCGATGCAGACAGGTGAGATCACCTCCCTGTGCGTGATCCCCCAGGGGATGAACGAAGACGTCAACGCCAACCGCAGGCCTGTGTTCACCTGCTATGTGAACTCCCTCTACCTCATCGGTGGTGCGTTGAGCTACAAGGACATCCTTACCATGGTCACTCTCACCGGAGGTGCCGTGCAGCGTGAGGTCTTGAGGGCCAAGGGCTATTCCGAGGGTGCGATAATGGGGTTGATCCAGCCTATAGTGGTCGATGAACACAAGATAGGCAACGCCACCACCAACTACGGCGTCTACCTCAACAACATCATCCTCCCCGGGCTTCTGGCGATGAGCATCATTTTCGTGCTGATCTACGCCCTCGGTTCGGAGCTGCGCTACGGCACTTCAAGGGAGCTGATGGAGACCGCTGACGGCTCGTTCACCGCCGCGCTGGTAGGAAAACTCTTGCCATACACGTTGATTTACCTTTTCCTCGGTTTGGGGCTGGACCTGCTTCTCTTCGGGGTATGCGGGTACCCTCTCAACGGGAGCGTTCTCAACATGATGCTCTGCATGATGGTGTTCATACTTGCCAATGAGGCTGTGGCCGTGACACTTGTGGGCCTGCTTCCTACACTGCGCTATGCGCTCAGCATCGCGGCCCTGTTCACGATACTCGCGTTCTCGTTCTCGGGATTCACTTTCCCGGTCGAGGCCATGCCGGTGGCGCTGCAGGGTGTGTCCGTGCTCTTCCCGCTCAGGTTCTACTATCTTTTTTATGTGCAGGAGGCCATCTTCGGGACCGGTTTTGCCGGCTGGTGGCTGTACATGGTATGCATGCTTCTCTTCCTCGTCGGCCCGCTCTGCGTGAGCGGCAGGCTCAAGAGGGCTTGGCTTAATCAGAATTACGCGATATGATCAAGGAACTCAAAAGAATATTCGCCGACTCTTATGTGGCGATCATCTTCCTGCTCGGCGGACTGATATACCCTCTGGTGTACGGGTTCGTCTACAGCAAGGGCACGGTGGATGACATGCCTGTGGCTGTGGTTGACCTCAGCCAGAGTCAGGACAGCAGGCGTTTCGTGCAGAAGATTGATGCGACCCGTGAGGCGGAAGTGGCCTACAGATGCGCTACTATGCAGGAGGCTGAGAAGCTGATGCAGGAGCGGAAAGTGCACGGGATAGTACTCTTCCCGGAGGACTACAGCGACCGTCTGGCCGGTTTGGAGCAGGCTACCGTCTCCACTTACGCCGACATGTCCAGCTTCCTATACTACAAGGACTTGACCATGGCCGTGAACCATGTCATGATCGATGAGATGGGGCAGATCGAGGCTTCCAGATATGCTGCGAAGGGTATGACCGACGAGAGCATCAGGCAGATGATCAACGCCATCCCTGTCGAGGAGGAGATACCGTTCAACACCAACATGTCTTTCCTGATATTCTTCCTCTCGGCGGCCCTCATCCTCGTGGTGCAGCAGACCATGTTCTACGGCGTCAGCGTGATGAACGGCTCCATGAGGGAAGGGGGTGCCACCCATGACGGCTCGCTTATTGGAAGAGCCGGTGCGTACGCTCTGATATATATAGGAATAGCAGTCTACGGACTCATGCTGGTGCCGATGATGTTCGGTATGCCGCAGCGGGGGATGCTCGGGGATCTGCTTGTGCTGATATTGCTTTTCGTCATCACCTGCGTATCTTTCAGTTTCACTTTCAGCCGCTTTGTCCATCACAGGGAGACTGTGTTCGTGGTGTTGCTGTTCATGTCCTCGCTCTGCCTGTTCCTCAGCGGATGCTCATGGCCCGTAAGTTCTTTCCCTCCGTTCTGGAAGGCGGTCTCTTACATATTCCCGTCAACCTTCATGATCCAGGGATTCAACAATATCAACAACGCCGCCTGTACATTGGACATGATACGCCCGCAGATCATCGGGCTCGTCGCCCAGTTCGCATTCTACAGCGTGACTGCCTTCATCATGGACATCAGCGAGCGCAACCACTACAGGCTGCTCATCGACAAGATAGAATCAAGAATAGAATCAAAACTCGAATCAATTTAATCAATACACAATCAATTATGAAAAAGACACTCATTACCCTCGCTGCCATTGCAGCAATGACATTCACCGCTAATGCCCAGATTTTCGTCGGAGGCAGCGCCGGACTCAACTTCAACGGAGGCAACACGACCACCAACGGCACCAAGACCGACAAGGAATCCAAGGTGGGCTTCACCATCGCCCCTAATGTCGGCTGGTATTTCGCCGACAACTTCCTTGCGGGTGCAAGGCTCGGGCTCGGCTATGACAAGGACACCACTCCTGGGGCTCTCGCCGACACCAAGAAGTCAAGCTTCACATGGGCTCTCCAGCCTTATGCCCGCTACCGCTTCGCCGAGTGGAACAGCTTCGGCCTCTGGAGCGAAGTCAATCTCGGACTCGGACGCACCACCGGCAAGACTGAAGTCGGCAACATCTCCACGGACAACAATCCTGTGCTTGCGTGGGGATTGCATGTCCTGCCAGTGCTGACATACTCTGTCAACGAGCACCTCAGTCTTGAGACTTCGCTGAACTTCCTGACCCTCGGCTATGAGGGCTCATACACTAAAAACGACGACAAGACCTATGAGGAGAATGCTTCTTCATTCACCTTTGGAGCAAGCGCCAATGATGTGATCGGCGCCATCGGACAGGTGAAGGTAGGATTCACCTACAGGTTCTAAAAGAGCTTTTGACTATGAATTGCTTGAGGCCGTCCCTTCTGGGGCGGCTTTTTTTGCTTTGTGTGGCTTTGGCATACGGCCTCAAGGCCCAGGAAATGGCGGGCGTTTGGGCTCAGACCAACTCAGCTTCCGAGAATGGAACCGAGATGACGGTCTCGGATACGCTTAAACTGTCAGCTGACGGTGTTTTTCGCAATGCAAGCGTAATGGAAATGTCGATGGATGACGGAAGCGGACAGAAAGCCACTGTCAAAATGCTGGTCTCATGCAGCGGAAAATGGTCTTGCGAAGGCGGTGTGCTGACACAGACTTACGATGCGAAATCCATCCGCTCGGAAGTGCTCACATTGACATCCGATACGCTCAAACTCAAGAATATCGGGGTGAAGAATCCCGAGACCGACACCTATACGCGCGTGGAGTAGCGGAAAAATTGCAGTAAATTCCGTTTACTTTTCACTGCTTTATGCGACTTACAGATGAAACGGGTTTTACGGGAATATGACAGAACAGGAGTTCAGACATATCGCGCAGGATTGCAGCGGCCGGCTTAAGGCGCTGGCAAAGCGTTTTTGTCGGGCGGCGGATCTGGCCATCGATGAGGATGATCTGGTCCAGGAGGCGCTGCTTGCTTTCTGGAACCTCTCCGAGAAAGGCTACCCGGTGCGCAATGCCGAGGCGCTGCTTGTCAAGATCACGAAAAACATCTGCATCTCGCATCTCCGCAGGCGGCATATCGTGACCGGACCAATTGACAATGACGTCTTCCCGGGAGGCGTACCCGCGACGGAAAGGCTTGATATTCAAGATGCAGCCGCGCTCCGCAAAGAAATGTACGGGAGTCTGACCCCCTCGGAACTTGAGTATACGAGGATGCGTGAGGAGACCGGCTGGTCGCTGGATGAAATGTCGGCAAATACCGGCAAGGACAAGTCCGTGATAAAGTCCCTGCTCTCAAAGGCAAGGCGCAAGATGAAAGAGGTTTTAAAGGAACAATGATATGATACAGGATAACAGGACATTGGCGGAACTCGAAAAGGCTTATCTTTCCGATGAGGCCGCAGATGAGTTTGACAGGCTCGTGCGCAGGTCGGAATCCCGCAGGCGCAGGCCGGTGGTCTGGGGTGTAA
>CAKUYG010000122.1 GCA_934702165.1 uncultured Bacteroidales bacterium
ACCCGGCGCTGAAATCGTTGTCCTGTGGCATTTTGTGGCGCAGGTTATAGGGTAAAAGCCGTGAATAGGCTAGAACCCGGAAAACAGACAATCCCACGGGACAACGAGTCCGTCGGACGTTGTCATAGCCCTGTCACCGGCATAGATGACGGACTTCCTTGTGCTGTCCGCCCCCGAGAGAGATCCCCAGAAATTCAGCCCCTTGAAGAAATCACGAGAAAATGTGGCTCCGGACTTTATCTCATATCCGGACTGTCCCCCAGAGCCGGACTTCAGCAAATCAACCTCATTTCCGGTGCTGTCGCGCCAGAATGATAGCGACGGCTCCATCCCTTTATTGTACGAAGACTTGAAGAACTCGTTGATTACCATGTTTTCAAACAAGCCTCCACGCAGATAATGAGACGATAGCTCAGAAGGACTGCGAAGTTCCAACAGCGAGCAGGCCAGACCAGTGTCATAAAAATACAGTTTCGGAGACTTCACGAGCCTCTTTGAGAAATTGTTATAGTCCGGACGCAGGAAATATATTATGTAGCTCTCTTCAAGAATGGACAACCACGAATCGACCGTTGGAGCTGTAACCCCACACTCCAATGCCAAAGAGGCCTTATTCAACAGTTGACCGATTCTTCCGGCACATAGTTTGACAAGCTTTCTGAACTTGGACAAGTCCCCGATGTCTTTCATCCTGCGAACATCCCGCTCTAAATACGTACGGATGTAACTCGGATAAAAATCCGTCGGTTCAATGCCTCTGTCGTAAATTCCCGGATAGCCTCCCGTAAATATTTCATCATTTATGGAATCATGAGTCAGACCGGCTGCACGCATCTCTGAATGGGAAAACGGAAGCAGCGTCAGCACCCCGGCACGGCCTGCAAGAGACTGATCAACAGCCGACATCAAATCTGCATTCTGCGAGCCCGTAAGGATGTACATTCCCATCTTTCCCGTGTTGTCCGAATGGGTCTGCAAATATGACAGCAGGGACGGAACGCGCTGCACCTCGTCAATGATTGTCTCCGACGGGTAGTCCGCGATAAACCCACGGGGGTCAGTCTCCGCAAAATCACGGGTGTCCAAGTCTTCCAAAGAAACACACTTGTAGTCCGGGAACGCCATCTTCGCCAACGTCGATTTGCCGGACTGACGCGGGCCGGTCAATGTGACAAATGGGAATTTTGTTGACAACTGCAACAATTTCGCCTGTAATTCACGTGCAAACATCTGACTATAAAACTTTTTGCAAAAATAAAATCTAATTTTAGATTTGCAAAAAGTTTTTTGACCGGCACACATTGACAAATGGGAATTTTGCTGACATGCCTAGAACTGGAAGTATATGAAAGCCTGGAGTTCGGCGGTGATGAACTGGTAGACGACAAAGACCACGGCGATGACCGCGATGGCCATCAGCGGCAGAGGGAGGAGAGCAAAGTTGATCCGGTACCACCGCTTCCAGCGCGACGGCAGCCAGTGGATGAACAAGCCGAGCACGATCAAGGCGAAGACTTTCCAATACTCCGCGCAGATCTGCGGGATCAGGGTCCAGTCCCAGGCAGAACCGATCTGCTGCACCATGTTGCGTGCCGTGCTCCAGGCCACCTCGTTGGCTGTGGCCGGGTCAAGGTTGCTTCCGCTCCGGAAAAACAGGCGCGTGAAAGTGACGAAAACGAAAGTCTGCGCCACGCCCCAGACATAGCCCAGCCGTCCGCAGCCTTTCCCGTGGCAGAGATGATATATGAAACGCACCAGCGTCCCGAGCCACACCAGAGCAGCCCATACGAAGAGCAGGTTCCACACAGGCGCCGGGGCCAGACGGGAGAGAAGCCCCAAAGACAGGGCAAGAAGACTCACAAGAGTCATCCTCAAAGCCCAGGACATATCTTTCCAGAACTGATAGACAATCAAGCCGATACCGTTGAGCCCTCCCCAGATGATGAAGTTCCACGAAGCCCCGTGCCACATTCCGCCGAGCAGCATCGTGATGAAACGGTTGATGTTCGCGAGAATCTTCTTGCGCCTCTCCGGGAAACAGCGTGCCACGATGCCGAGCACCAGGGCCATCACAATGAAAACCAGCGACACCACCCACTGCCCGGAGAGCATCACGGCGATCAGCGCGAACAGCACGATCCAGAAATACGTGCCGAACGTGGCATTACGGTTGCCGCCGAGCGGAATATAAAGATACGACTTCAACCAGCGGCTGAGCGACATGTGCCAGCGCCGCCAGAAATCCTGCGGATTAGAAGCCTTATAAGGGGAATTGAAGTTCTGTGGGAGATAGAATCCCATCAGCATCGCCACCCCGATAGCAATATCAGTATATCCCGAGAAATCGGCATAAACCTGGAGGGAATAGCCGAAAAGGGCCGTAAGATTCTCGAAACCGGTGAAAAGAAGCGGGTTCTCGAAGACGCGGTCGATAAAATTGACAGCAATATAGTCACTAAGTATCAATTTCTTGGCCAGCCCGTTGAGAATCCAGAACACGGCCACGCCAAACTGCCTGCGCCCAAGGCGGAAAGGCTTGTAGAGCTGCGGTATGAACTCGCTCGCCCTCACGATAGGACCGGCCACGAGCTGAGGGAAAAAGCTCACATAGAAGCCGAAGTCCAGGATGTTGTCCACCGGCTTCACCTCCCTCCGATAAACATCCACCGTGTAGCTGATCACCTGGAAGATGAAAAACGAGATACCGACAGGCAGCACTATGCTGTCCACCCGGAACAGTTCCCGCCCCGCGATGGCATTGCCCAGCGCCCCGAACACATCCGTCACCTTGATCTGAACCCCCGTCAGGGAATAGAGCAGGTCGGCGAAGAAATAACTGTACTTGAAATAACAGAGCAGAATCAGGTCAACGCAGACACTCAGCACCAGCCAGGCTCTCCGCCTCCCCTGATCAGCCGACGCCGCTATCCTCTTGGCAATCAAGAAATCCGAACATGTCACAAAGAGCAGTATCAGCACCGACAGCCCGCTCGTCTTGAAGTAGAACAGCAGACTGGTGAAGAAGAGGAAACTGTTGCGCAGCAGCCGCCTGTCTCCGATGAGGGCAAACACAGCATAGACTATGGCAAAGAACGCCCAGAAATAGAACTGGGTGAAAAGCAGGGGCGAGTTCGGGTCAAACGAGAACAGCCGCCGCAGGAAAGTCCATATTACGCTGAGATCCATCTATCTGGCAGAGTTGCGGTCTTCCATCAGGGCTTCGAAGAACAGGTCGCCGAGCAGAGTGTACCCTTCATCGGTAAAATGCAGCCTGTCCGGTTTGACAAGCCCGAGATTCTTCCAGCGCTGCACGGAGTGCGCACCGCCCATCAGGCCGTAGAGGTCCCAGACCCCGGCTCCGTATTCTCCGGCCAGCTCCATCATGGCCTTGCGCACCGCAGGGGCGTTTTCGTTGTAAGCCATCCCCTTCCTGATGTAACGGTAACTGTCGTTGTTCGTGATGAATATGATGGCGCAGTCCGGGTTGACCCGGTGGATCATCTCTATGAGGCGGCGGTAGTTGTCCTTGAACCTGCCAGGCTTGAAATCCTTGGCTGTGCAGGCCGAGTCGTTGATGCCCAGGGCGAGGATGGCAAGGTCCGGGTTGACCAGTCTGAGATCCCGTTCCAGATCGGGGCACTTGTCCAGCCAGGTAGTGAGTTTGGCCCCGTTGACCCCGGATGAATAGTAGTTCACCCCGGGCCTGCCGCTGATGGGCTGAATCCCTGTGAGGGTGAAAGTTTCCCCGGAGGGGATCTCGAATCCCACGGTCACGCTGTCTGCCCGGGACGGGAGGCTGAAGAGGTAACTTGCCGTGAGCGAGTCGTAACTGTGCCTCAACGTGTCGGTGCCGCTTATGACATAAGGGCAGGCTTTGTCGGACGAGCCGTAGCCCAGCACGCGCAGCCTGGAAAATGACCAGAGACTGACGGTGTCGGGGCTGACATTGAAACTGACGGACGCGCTGCTGTCTGAAGTCCTGGCACCGAAGCCGGTGATGCCGTAGCGGGGTTTTTCCAGCTTCGAGTTGAGGGTCATCATCGGGGCTTCCCAAGTCCCCGTGTACGAGATGCGGTAACTCTTGTCAGAGTTGGTCTTGCAGAGCCGTCTCGGGAAAAGGAAGCCCCTGTCTCCGCGCGGCGCGATGGAGTCGAGGTCGTTCATGATCCTGTTCGGGAAGTATGCCGCCTGCACATGAGATCCGCCTATGTGCCAGATGTTTATATTTCCTTGTCCCGTGGATATCAGGCTGTCGAGCTTAGCATGGAAACGGTCCTGTGCGCTGCGGTCGCCCGGGAACACAATGGCGGAGTTTTCAGGCTTCACGCAGTCGGGGAGCTCCCTGCTCACGAGAATGGCAGGCAGCAGCAGGGCAAGAATCGGCAATATCTTATTTTTCATTATTCTTCCTCCAGAGGTAATAGTCATAATATAACAGGAAACTGTCACTGAACATCTCCCCCACCCTGGCCGAGCCGCGCGGGGTAAAGTGAACATAGTCGGAGCCGGCAAGCGGCGGGGTCGCCCCTACCCAGTCCAGCATCGAATCGCGGCCTCCCATGGCACCGTAGATGTCCCAATAAGCAGCATTTTCGGAAACGGCGGCAGCACGCAGGGAGTCCACCAGTTCCGGGAGGACAGGGTATGTCTGACGCTTCCCGTTGATGGATGTGGACATGTCGGACGGGCCGATGAACACGAGAGTGGCCTGCGGGGCAAGCTTGTGCAGGTGGCGGATCTGCCGGCGCACCGAGGAGGCATAGCCGGAGACAGCCTTGGTGGTGGAGAGGTAAGGGACGGTGTTTCCCCCGTATTGGAGGAGGATGAGCCTGACGTTCTCGCTCTTATAGAAGCTTCGCAGCTGCGCGGCATCCATCGATGTGAAGACCAAGCCCGAACAGCCGCGCATGGCCATGTTGTCCACCCTCACACCGCTGTCCGTGTCGAGAAGGATGCCGTAGATGTCGGCATGGCCGGAAAGGGAAAGGCTGGCCTTGGCACTGCTGTCGGGAAGTTGGAAAACAGCCTTTTCTATCGGGCCTTCACCCTCCATGCTCACGCTCCTGCCACCGTAGCTGGCCGTAAGAATGCCTTCGATGTTGCCTGCCACGAGCGTGAGGCGGTTGAAAAGCTTCTGTCCCTTACCGCGGGAGCGTACCGGGGAGAAAGACACTGTCATGGTCGTGTCCAGATGCACGAAATCCCCATAAGGGCCGAATTTTTTGAGACCTTCGGGCTTTTCCCCGAAGATGGTGAATCTCTCAAGGTCAGAGGAAGAGCTCACCGCCATCGCCGGGGTAAAGTAACGGCGTGCCGGAAGCATGCCCTGCCCGTCACCGCCGAAACGCTCCTGAAGAGCATTGCGTATGGCCGAAGTGATCCTGTCCTCCTCTATCTGGGAGTCTCCATAATGAATGACTCTCACAGGATTACGCTCCGCGTTCTCAAGGGCGTCGAAAATGTGGTCGAAGAAAGCCGGATCGTCGGACGGAAGGTAGAATCTGGCCGGATCCGAGTCGAAAAAGTCTTCGAAACGGTCCTCTTCCGCCCTTCGCACAGCCTCTTTGCGGCTTTCGAGGAGTTCCTCCGGGGAGACCCTGGCCTGCTCGGGACGGGCGCCCTCGAGGATGTCGGAGACCGACGGAAAACGGAGCTCCAGCGCCCCGGCCTTCACTCCCCCGGACGGGAATACGGCGCTGACAAGGGCCAGCATGGCGATCACGGACAGTATGAATATCAGTACTTGGCTGCGTCTCATTTCTCTTTCCAGACTTTAAGGTATTCCTGAAGTGCCCACATCTCATCGCGATAGCGGGCGGCATGTGCGAAGTCAAGGTCGGCGGCGGATTTCTTCATGCGCCTGCGGTCCTCTTCGATGAGTTTCTCCACCTGCTCGCGGGACATGGAGCGTATCACAGGGTCCTGGAGCACAGCCGCGAGGTCGGCCTTGACATGGCCGTCAGCGAAGGCCGCGCCGTCCTCACGCAGCGCCGCATGGCCGAAGCCCACGGAGATGCTGCCTTTCCCGAGATCGGAAGGGTTCGGAACATATACAGGCGAATCGTAAGAATTGGCGGCGCTGACCCTGCCCGTGGTGCCGCCGGCAAGGCTCTTGGCCAGGACATTCTGGCGCACCTGCACCTGCTTCGGGGTGATATGGTGGAGTTCGTTGTATTCCATCTGCTTGCGGCGTCTGCGGTTGGTCTCGCGTATGGTCTCCTCCATGGACGGGGTCACCGAATCGGCGTACATTATCACGAGCCCGTTGACATTGCGGGCTGCACGGCCTGCCGTCTGGGTCAGTGCCCTGCCGGTGCGCAGAAACCCTTCCTTGTCCGCGTCGAGGATGGCCACAAGCGAGACGGACGGGATGTCCAGGCCCTCACGGAGGAGGTTCACCCCGACGAGCACGTCAAAAAGCCCCATCTTGAAGTCTTCGATGATCTCCACCCTCTCGGCAGTGTCCACATCGGAGTGGATGTAGCGCACGCGGATGCCTATCTTACGGAGGTACTCGTC
>CAKUYG010000123.1 GCA_934702165.1 uncultured Bacteroidales bacterium
GGAAAGGCTTGGTTATGTAGTCGTCGGCGAGCATCTGATAGCCCTCCATCTTGTAGACGGGAAGGTCCCGCGCCGAGACGAGGATCACCGGGATGTGTGAGGTGACGTTGTTGTCCTTGATCCTCCGGCACAGCTCCAGCCCGTTGAGCCCCGGCATCACCACGTCTGTAAGGACGAGATCAGGCTGCTCGGAGATGGTCTTCTCATAGCCCTCGGATCCGTTTTTGGCGGTGATGACATTGTATCTGGTGGAAAGCAGCTGCGTGAGGTACTCCCTGAGCTCCGCGCTGTCGTCCACCACGAGCACGAGGTGCTCCCGTTCCACCCCGCCGGCAGTGGCGTGCCCGCCCCCGAACTCGGCAAGGGAGTCGTAGTTGGAGATGTGGTCGCTGTTCTCATAGTCCCGGTCTATGTCCTCCGGGGCGAACTGCGAGCACCCGTACGGGAGGAAGACATGGAAGGAAGTCATCCCGCCCGGGACGGACTCCACCCAGATCCGCCCGGAATGCTCAAGCACGGCGGAGCGGCTGATTGACAGCCCGATGCCCATACCTCCCCTGTCGTTGTTGCGCCCCTGGCGGAAACGGTCGAAGACGTACGGCAAATCCTCGGGGAGTATGCCTATCCCGAGATTGGACACGGTAAGACAAGCTCCCTTCCGCCCGTCCGGGGATGAGGTCTCCGATACTTCCACACTTATCTGTCCGCCACGCTCTGGAGAATACTTGATGGCGTTGGACATGAGGTTGAGTATGACCTTCTCGATACTGTCCTTGTCGATGAAGACCTTCTGGCTCAAGGGCTCCAGCTTGACGGAGAACTCATATCCGCGGGCCTTGGCAAGAGGCTGGAACAGGAGACATACCTCCTCCACGAAGCGGGAGAAGTCGATCTCCACCACATGCAGGCGCACCGCTCCGTTGTCGTATTTGCGCAGGTCGGTGATGGACTCGATATGCTTCTGGAGGATCTTGGCCGACTGGTCCACAAGCTGCAGACGGCTTATGGTGGCCTTCCCGAGATTGGGGTTCTTGAGCAGTTCTTCGACCGGAGTGGTGATCAGGGTAAGAGGGGTCTTGATCTCGTGAAGGAAGTCAG
Source organism: uncultured Bacteroidales bacterium (assembly GCA_934702165.1). Classification (GTDB taxonomy): domain Bacteria; phylum Bacteroidota; class Bacteroidia; order Bacteroidales; family UBA932; genus Cryptobacteroides. Next base: position 1,099 of record CAKUYG010000123.1, read on the forward strand.
TGTGGAACTTGAGTTCGTTTTCATTGCGCTCCTGCTGCTCTGCACGCAGTTTGACGTCCATCTCCTGCTGATGCTTGAGTGCGTTGTCCTTTAGGGTCTTGGCTATGACCAGAGCTGCTGAAGCCAGCAAGATGAGGACATACAGGATCCCGGCCGGCCACGACGCGTACCACGGCGGAAGTATATGCAGGCTGACTGAAGACGGGGTCCCGCCCCAGAGCCCGTCGTTGTTGGAGCCGTAGACGACGAAGGTGTACCGCCCCGGCCTCAGGTTGAGATAGGAAGCCGACGGGTTGTTCCCGCCGGTGTAATGCCACTCGTCGTCCAGCCCCTGCATCCTGTATCTGTAGAGATTCTTGCCGGGCTGGGCATAGTGCATCGAGGAGAAGCGGAACACCAGATTGTTGTCGCCGTGTCCGAGCCGCAGTGCACCTGTCACGGGATCTTCCTTGCCGTTGACCGTCAACGAGGTGATGCGTACCCGCGGCGCGACAGGGTTGTCAGTGATTTCCACAGGGTTGAAGATGTTGAGCCCGTTGATGCCGCCGAACGCCATCCTGCCGTCCGGGAACATGGCCGCATCCCATATCTTGAACGCATTGCTCTGCAAGCCGTCGCTTCTCGTGAAAGTCTTGACCCCAAGGGTCTTGGGAGAAAACCTGACCAGTCCGAAGCCTCCCATCCAGAAGTTCCCATCAGAATCCTCAAGGATGGACTCGAACTCGTTGTTGGGAAAACCCGGACACGCCTGCCTGTCATAGACCCTGAACTCCAGGCTGTCGGAGACAGGGTCTGAAACGAGCTTGGCCAGACCAAGCCCCAGCACGGACACCCACAGGCTGTCGTCAGCGGACTTGTGGATAAACGACACGAACTCCCCGGCACTGTCTCCGGAGCGCACATGCACCCTGTCGATCTTCCTGACGCTCCCGTCTTCCGAGCACAGGATGCGGTTGAGTCCGGACCTTGTACCCACCCACACTATATCTCCGTCGGAGAGTATGTCGGTGGTGAAATCATCGCTCAGAGAACCGGGATTTCTCCTCTCATAATGCAGGTTATCCCACCGGCCGGAGACGAAGCGCCACACGCCGGAGGCCGTGGTGACCCAAATCGAACCATTGGAGTCCCTGATGAACTTGTAGACACTGATGGCCTCGGGAAATCCCGGGAGCCTCTTCATGGAGAAAGGCCGTCCGGCACACGCGGCTGCCACATCCCGGGCAGCGATGATCCCGGCCCCATGATCCCACGAGCCGAGCCACATCGCCCCGTCGGCCGTCTCATATATCGCCGATACCGGCATGGAGCGGAACATCGAGAGCGATTTACGGTCCAATATCTGGACCCGGCCGCCATGCATGACGGCCACATTGCCGTCACGCGAAGTCATCCAGAGCCTGCCACGGCTGTCAGTATACATCGTCACCAGCTGGTTCTTGCCCGGATCCGGGAAAGGCGTCCAAAGAGAAAACGCCCGGTTGGTCGCGGTGCTGCGGAAACAGCCGCTGCCGTTGGTGCCTATCCAGAGTACGAGTGAGGCGTCATAGAAAAGTGCGGAGAGTTCCACGTCCGAAGTCTGGAGCGTATTATCCCAGGGGGTGATGACCTCCGTGCACTTGAGATCCCTGGAATACTTCATTATGCCGTGGCCCTCTGTGGCAATGTATATGTTCCCGGCTCCGTCCAGGCATGCGCTGCGGGAATCCAGGCCGTCCAGTGCCGAGAGTGTTCCGGAGGCACAGTTATAGATGAAAGTGCCGCTGTAAGTAGTGATGATTATGCGGCCATCGCCAAAATCGAGCATCGAGGTCGCGAAAACTCCTTCTTTTATATAGCGCATGCCGTCCTGCTCGTTGAAAATGCCCACTCCGGAGGAAGTTCCCACAAGGACATCTTCTCCGTCGATGGCGCAACCGGTCGAGCAGACCCGGCCGGACGACCACGAGCTGATGCTGTAGCCGTCAGGCCCGTCGCGCATCACCGACAGCCCGTCGTTGGTGCAGAGCCAGACGGACTTGCCGTCGGCTGAAGGGAAAATCGAGTTGACGCAGTTGCCGGGCACGGAAAGAGTCTTGACGAATGTATCGGAGACGGTGTCGTAGATGGTGAGGCCGCCGTTTTCAGTGCCTATGTATAGTCGATTGGCGATCAGTCTGAGGGAGCGGATACGGGAGCTGTGCAGCATGGAATTGGACATGTCCCAGGTCTTCAGATCGTTGCCGTCATAGCGGCACAGGCCCGAGTAGGTGCCTATCCATATATAACCTTCAGCGTCCTGGACGATGGAGGACACGTCCGTGTGGGGAAGCCCCTCGTCCACGGAGAACTTCTCCATATATGCGTGCTCCTGCGCGGGGGAGGCATGTCTCTGGGCGGCGCGCTCCTGGGCAGCTGCGGCGGCTGTTTGGGCTGGGATTGCGGCTGCGGCGTGCGTGGAGGCCGGCTCCAGTCTCCGGGCTGCGGCTGGGATTACGGCTGTTGGGGCTGCGGCACATGGATGCCAGGCTACCCGGCTCAGGACAAGCAGGAGCAGGATGGAAAATATCTGTATTCTGTTTTTTGCGGTCATGTTTTCTGTTTCGCGGTGCTGCGTGGTCCGCGGTGCTGCTGCGGCGCCGGGTTTCGTTTCCACAGGGCGAGTGCGGCGGCTCCGTTTCCCTCTGCAAAATTAGAAATTTCCGCGGTTTTCTCTCCTGTCCCCAACTTCCCTCCATCGCCAATCACCTGCATCGCGCCGGGCGCACCTGGAACTCTCCCCGTGCGCACGAGGCTTGTTCCGCGTTGTGCCGTCTCGTCATTGCGAGGAGGAGATGTCCTTGACCCCGTGTCACGGCTGGGCTTGTTCTGCATTGTGCCGTCTCGTCATTGCCCATGTCGTCGCATTCTCCCCGTCACTCTCCCCGACGCTCTCCCCGTGCGCACGAGGACCATTCCGTGCGCACGAGGCCGCTTCGTGCGCACGGCGCTGAGTTTTCCCTTGTCCCGTGCGCACCGGAGGCCTTTTCACGCACGGGATCGGCTTCGTGCGCACGGGACCCATCGCCCATTCGCAGTGGACTTGCGCACGGGACGAGGTGGGCGAGATGAGGCTTTTGTGTTGCCCCCGTTGCCACCACGTCCCTGCGTCGCAATGTTTGCCGCGTACACCACAGCACCGTTTTCTGCACTGAACGGTCTTACAGGTGGCTCGCGTACAGAAAGAGGCCTGTTTTCTGTACCGCGTGTGCCGGCAAGCAGCTCACATGCAGGGCAGGTCTCTTTTTGTACGGAATGTGGAAACACGACATACGTCCTGTCAACGAACTCACCATTGAAGATTATGCCCGGCGAGCATAATGTTTTTACAGCATAATTCAAAATGCCGTACGGGCTGGTTCACAAAAATTCTTTTGCCGCGGAAGAAATGCTAAAGCAAAAAAATATTCGTATATTGGCCTCGCCTAGCTAGCCCGGAGACCGGACTTGAACGATCGGACCGGTTGAAGGGATGGGCGGGCAGACATATTCAAGACGTTACTTGACTATTCACCACCTGGCGTGGGCTAGCTGCGTTGCTTATCCTTTACGATTGGCAGCCAAGGCCCGAAGTCAGGATGAGCAAAAGTATGACTCCCACGTCTTTTTTTGTACCCGTTCGGGCAGGGTGTCACCGGACAGTTTGAACTTGAAACTCTTCCTCTATGAGAAAGATTATTGTGATAATTCTATCCTGCCTGCTAAGCTTGAATGCTTCAGCCCAGCGGCCCGAATGGCCCGGACTGACATACAATGTCCAGAGAGCCATGGAACATATCGACAAGGGAGACTACGCCTCCGCCAAAGAGTCGCTGCAGGCCGAAATCAACGAGAACGGCAAGAACGGCTATGCATACCTCCTCCTGACCCTGATCAACTCCCATGACGAACAGTACGGAGAGGCCCTGACCTCTGCGGACAAAGCCATCAAATACCTCCCGAAGAGAGACAAAGAATCCAGGGCATTCGCCTACTACAAGAGAGCCGGAGTCCATTATGCCACAGATGAATACGACAAAGCGTTGGAAGACTTCAGCAAAGCCATCTCCCTGAACGGGAAGAATGAGGACTACTATTCCGAAAGGGCTCAGATCTATTATGAGCGGGAACAATATGCCCTTGCAGAAAAGGACTACCAGGCGATGCTCAAGCTGGATCCCAACAGCGGACTGGCCTATATGGGCCTGGGGCGTATCTTTATGGCGACAGGAGATCTTACTGAGGCACTGAAGAAATTCGACCGCGTAGTGACACTATATCCGGACTACTCATCAGGATATTCTTTCAGGGCCAAGGCCAGGATGAAAGCCAAAGAATATGCGGAAGCATCCGGCGACATCGTAAAGGCCTTGAGCATTGACCAGGACGAAAAGGCCTTCTATCTGATGCTGAGTTTGGCGGATTCATCATTTGTACACATCAGCACAAAACTGAAATCCTATGCTGTAAACGAGCCGAACGAAAGCTATTGGCCCTATTGCCTGGGCGCTATAAACGAAGAAATCGGCAATGAAAAAGATGCCATAGACTACTACATCAAAGCCTCAAAACTGGACAACAGCGATGTGATTTTGTATAGGATCGCGGAATGCCATAAAGAACTGGGCAACTGGAAGCCGGCCATGGAATATATCGACAAGGCCATGAACCTTGATCCTAAAGACCAGCAATATATCCTGACTAAGGCTGACATCTATTATGAATCCGGGGACCTTGAATCGGCCGTCAAGACTATGGACCAGTTCATCGAATCCAACCCGGACTTCTACTACGGATACTACCGGCGCGGATGGTTCAAAGACAACCTCCGCGATGCAGACGGCGCCATAGAGGATTATTCCACATGCATAGCCCTTAATCCAGATTATACCTATGCCATCATGTCAAGGGGAAACATGTACTTGCTGAAGGGCGAGAAGGATCTGGCCATGAAAGACTTTGAAGAGTCCGTCAAACGCGACACTGTCCCAGATCTCGGTTCTGCCGCCCAATACTCATTATTGAAACTTGGTCGGGTCGATGAAGCGAAAGCATGGATGCAGAAGATAATTGACAAGCACCCGGAAGACAGCGGAGTCTATTACGATGCAGCCTGCCTGTATTCGCTGATGGGAGATGTTGATTCTTCATTGGGATATTTGGAGACGAGCCTCAAGAAAGGATATCGGGAGTTCCACCACATTGAAACAGACGACGATTTGGACAATATCCGGGACGATGCGAGATACAAGGA
>CAKUYG010000124.1 GCA_934702165.1 uncultured Bacteroidales bacterium
GCCGCTGCGTCCTACCTCCGACCTGGCAGGGAGAGTCGATGACGCGCTCAACAGCATCATCCCCGACAACCCGAACCAGGCATATGACATGTACGGCGTCATCAGCAGCATAGCCGATGACGGCGACTTCTTCGAGGTCCACAAGGACTTCGCCAAGAACATCATCACAGGTTTCGCCCACATGGGAGGCAGGAGCGTAGGCATCGTGGCCAACCAGCCGCGTGTGCTCGCAGGTGTGCTTGACATCAACGCCTCACGCAAGGCGGCCCGGTTCGTCCGCTTCTGCGATGCGTTCAACATCCCTCTCGTGACACTGGTTGACGTGCCGGGATTCCTCTGCGGCACGCAGCAGGAGTACGGCGCGATCATCACCAACGGAGCCAAGCTCCTCTACGCCTATGGGGAGGCCACCGTGCCTAAGGTCACAGTCACCCTGCGCAAGAGCTACGGCGGGGCCCATATCGTGATGAGCTGCAAGCAGCTGCGCGGTGACGTCAACTATGCATGGCCTTCTGCCAACTACGCCGTCATGGGCGCGGAAGGTGCAGTAGGCATCATCTACGGAAAGGAGCTCAAGGCCGAGACCGACCCGCAGAAGCAGGCCGCGCTCGCCGAGGAGAAGAAGAAAGAATACAACGATCTCTTCTGCAACCCGTACCAGGCAGCGCAGAAAGGGTACATCGAGGATGTGATCGAGCCGCGCAACACCAGGTTCCGTGTGATCCGCGCCCTGGAGATGCTCGACGGCAAGCGTCAGGAAATGCCAGCCAAGAAACATGACAACCTGCCTCTTTAGTCTCCTCACCTCGGGTTCGGACAGGATGGCCCAGACCGACCCGCACGGATGGACGCTCACGCTCATAAGCGTGGCGGTGGTTTTTCTGGCCCTGATCATCCTGTACTTCATCTACAGCTTCTCGGGGGCCATCTTCTCCGGGAAGATATCCTTCAAGCGTGCGCCGAAAGCCACGAAGACCTCTCCCGATGCCGAAGTGGCTGCAGCCATCGCACTCGCTCTCCAGGCCGGGTGCAGTTCTGACGACGAGATAGCCGCAGTGACAGCCCTCTGCCTTTACCTTGGGGAGAGCGTCCACGATGTGGAGAGCGGCGTAATCACAATAAAGCACAATCCAGCCTCAGCATGGAGCGGGGCTCAGTTCAACTTCAGAAAACAAATAAGGAAATGAAAGAATACAAGTTCAAGATCAACGGCAAAGAATACAATGTTGCCGTAGCCGGCGTGGAAGGCAACAACGCCAGCGTCACAGTCAACGGTGTCTCCTACAATGTGGAGATTGAAGGCGGAGCACCGGCAGTACAGGCGGCACCTGCCGCAGGGGCCGCAGCCCCTGCGGCAGCCGCCCCGGCATCAGCCCCTGCTGCTGCCACGAAAGCCGGCGGCAAGGACATAGTCTCACCTCTTCCGGGAGTGATCATCAGCGTCGACGTCAAGGAAGGCCAGGCCGTCAAGCGCGGCCAGAAGGTCGCCGTGATCGAGGCCATGAAGATGGAGAACGAGATCCTCTCCGACGTGGACGGCACAGTGACTGCAATCCATGTCTCCAAGGGAGATTCAGTGCTTGAGGACGCCAAAATTGTGACCATCGGCTAATGGAGAACGTCATAGACAGCCTGCAGCAGTTCTGGCAGTTCACGGGATTCGCCAACTGCACCTGGCAGCATCTGGTGATGATCCTGATAGGCCTGGTGTTCATCACACTCGGCATTGTCAAGAAATGGGAGCCGCTTCTGCTTGTCCCTATCGGCTTCGGTATGATCATCGGCAACATTCCTCTCCCTATGGGGATGAATGTCAGCATCTACGAGCAGGGGTCCGTACTCAACATCCTCTATCAGGGTGTGCGTCAGGGCTGGTATCCGCCGCTCATATTCCTCGGCATCGGGGCGATGACGGACTTCTCTGCACTCATCTCGCAGCCGAGGCTGATCCTCATCGGGGCAGCGGCACAGCTGGGCATCTTCGGAGCTTACGTGCTTGCCCTCGCATTCGGTTTCGCCCCGAATGAAGCCGGAGCCATCGGCATCATCGGAGGTGCGGACGGTCCTACCGCAATATTCCTCAGCTCAAAGCTTGCCCCGGAACTCATGGGAGCCATCGCAGTGTCGGCATACTCATACATGGCTCTCGTACCTGTGATCCAAAAGCCTATCATGCTGCTGCTCACCACCAAGAAGGAGCGTCTCATCAGGATGAGCAAACCACGTACAGTAAGCCAGAAAGAGAAGATCATCTTCCCTATCATCGGCTTCATCTGCACCGCGTTCATCGTCCCTTCAGGATTGCCGCTCCTGGGCATGCTCTTCTTCGGCAACCTGCTCAAGGAGAGCGGCGTGACCAAGAGACTCGCCACTACCGTGAGCGGACCGCTCATCGATGTGGTGACCACCCTCATCGGTGTCACAGTAGGTGCATCCACACAGGCTGACGTGTTCTTGACAGGGAACTCTGTCAAGATCTTCGCCCTCGGACTCATCTCCTTCGTCATCGCCACTTTCGGCGGCGTATGCTTCGCCAAGCTGATGAACCTCTTCCTGCCTGAGGGCAAGAAGATCAACCCTCTCATCGGCAACGCAGGAGTGTCAGCCGTGCCTGATGCGGCCCGTGTCTCCGAGACCGTCGGTTTGGAGGCAGACCCTTCAAATCACCTGCTCACCCACGCCATGGCCCCTAATGTGGCCGGTGTGATCGGTTCCGCAGTAGCCGCCGGTATCCTCCTCGGCTTCCTCGGATAACAGCGCCTGACATGCTGGAGTTCAGGGCGGCAATTTACCTCATCAGCGGAAGCGGAAGCCTCCTGCTTGGCATAATGCTGCTGGCACTCAAGTCCTTCCCGGACAACAGCAACAGGACTTATCTTACGATAAAAAGATATCTCGCATATACAGCATTCATCGATGTCCTCATAGACGCGATGATGCTGTATATGATTTATAAGGGTGACACCATCGGCCTGCTGGACATATTCGCACTGCCGGCGGTCTATTACTGTCAGCTCTTCTTTATGTCATTCGTAGCCCTGACATTCTTCAGGAGCGAACTGGACTATAGGAAATATCTGAAATGGGCTATGCATCCTCTGGCCCTGCTCACCCTGCTGTTCTGCGGCGGGTTCATAGTATTCTGCCTCAGGCATAACGGTCAGGCATTTTCTCTGATATCGGAATATTGCCGTACCGGTCTGGCCACTGCGGTTTCAAAAATCACCCACATCCTGCTCTTCATCGAGATAGCCGGATGTTTCATTTGGATGAGCATCACAGCCAGAAAATACATGCTCAAGGTGGACAACTTCTATTCTGGGCAAGAGGCAGAAAACGGATTCAGAGTCAATCATTTCCTCCTTATATATTTCACCTTTTTCATCATCACGGCCACAGACATGTTCCTGACGGACCCGAACCTCGACTCCGCATTCATGATAGTCAAGGCCGGACTCGGGGTGCTTACCACCATCTTCATCTTCAACATGAGCCCGTTTTTTCTGGGCAGCGGAAAGAAGATAGCAAACTACGAGATGTCTGATGATGACAAACAGGAAGACCTTCAGCGTTCGGAAAGCAGCATTGAAGAATCCGTGCGCAAATGGGAAAACTCCGAAGAAAAACCATACCTGAAAGAAGGGCTGGTCCTTTCCGACGTCGCGGGGGATCTGGGGATAAATTATCTTCAGCTGTCATACTTCCTCAATCATCATCTTGGAATGAACTTCAATGCATGGATCAACCGTCTCCGCATCGGAGAGGCCAAGCGTCTGCTTGAAGAAGAACCGCAGACTCAGATCTCGGACATCGCATACCGCTCAGGATTTTCGGACCTGACGATTTTCTCACGCAATTTCAAAAAAGAGGAAGGCATCACAGCAAGCGCCTTCCGCAAGAAGCTTCTCCAAGGCTAAAAAACGTCCAAATGTGGCGGAATCCGGTGATTTGACTTTTTTACAAAGAAAAAGTCATCTTTTTTGACAAGCAACAAAGCCAAATTTGCGTAGTTGTCAAGACAGATAACCCAATGCCATTCGCCACAGCAACACATCTCGTCAGAGGCAGTGTCAGTCTATTGTTGGCAATCCTGCTGATTGCCCTCCGGAATGACACGGCAAGGGCAGCATCATACCGTTCCGCGAAACTCTGCCTTATCTGCACAGCTTTGATAAATGTCCTGGTCGACTGCCTGTCCGCAGCAGCGGAGTTCGGCGGACATGGTCACTCACACACGATGGGCAACATAACTGTGCCCCTCGCCTACACGATGCAGATTGTCCTGATGAGCATTACTCTTGCCGTACTGGCCAGAAGAGGAAAAGGCACCAACACCATGCACTTCATGTTCTTCTACGCTGCGTTCGTGGCACTCTCAATAGCCTGCGCACTCACACGCGGCGATTGGCACCTCCTGCTTCTGCTGAGGACCGTGACACTTGCAGGATGCATCATCACTTTCCTCAACAGGAAAGCGCAGCACAGCCAGGACAGTCATGGAGAGACGTCTTCGCCGGACCCGGACGTCACGCTGCAGCCCCAGGAATCAGGAGTACTCTCCGCCCTGCTTGGCTGGCAGAGCCGGGAAGACAAGCCATACCTCAAAGAGGGACTCACCATATCGGATGTCGCCAAACAGACAGGCGCCGGCATCACCCAGATCTCTTTTGTACTCAACCACTCCCTCGGCACCAATTTCAACACCTGGATCAACAGGCTGCGCATAGCCGAGGCAAAGAGGCTGCTTGAAAACGACCCCGGAGCCCAGATCACAGACATCGCCTACCGCTCGGGGTTCTCGGATGTTGCTGTGTTCTCCCGCAACTTCAAAAAGATCGAAGGGGTTACCGCAACCGAGTTCAAAAAGAAAAAGGCTATGGAGGCCACCGGAGGGATGATTTGACAAGTCAATTTGGAAATAATCAAATTTAGCAATCCCGTTTTGGCAGAAAAATATAGAAAAAGTCAACAAGAATGCCTTTCAAAACATCATATTCGCAGCACGAAAAGCTTTACAGTAATATGAAGAAAGAACTTATCATTCCATCACTCGGGATAGTGGCGGCTGTTTTTTTCTCCGCCTGTTCCAAAAACGAAGTTGTCAGCATAGCTGACGCTCCACAGAAAATCTCATTCAGCCCTCTCACCGGCAAACTGTCCACAAAGGCTATGCTCGACGGGACAAACTACAAAGCAACGGATCCGTCTTTCGGTACTTTTGCGTACTATCTGCCGGCTGACAGAAACGCTGACGGAACTGAATATAACTGGAATGCCAACCATTCAATGGCAACCCTCTACATTCAAAAGAGCGAGGTAAAAAATAACGGCTTAAGCACAGGTTTTGCGTGGACCACGGACAAACCATATTATTGGCCAAAAAGTGGCGGCTTGACATTCTTTGCATACAGCCCATTCAATTATCAGGAGACAGCCGGTGGCGAAATACCAATAACCATGACAGGTACTGGCTTGATTATTGGTGACCACAGTTCAAATTACGACGTTGATGCTCATCAGGAGACAGACTTGCTTGTAGCCGACGTTCAAAAGGATGTTCATGGAAACAATGTCACAGAAAGCGGTTATAATGGTGTACCCGTAATATTTCATCACAAACTTTCCCAGATAACAAAATTAAGTTTCAGTACCGTTGACAAAAACGGAAAGGCAAAAGATTACGCCAACGGACATAACGGCACTGAGGGGAAAAAATATCAGGCAGGCGATGTCGTGTTCGAACTGGTTAAAGTCAGTCTCAACAATCTCGCCACTAAAGGAATTTACTCGTATGATGCCCAGACCAACATCACAGAGGGCTGGATAACAAATGCAAATGACGGTGTCAAAGACTACATCTGGTACGATATGACCTCCGGTACCCCTGAACAATTCGGTGCTACTCCGCTCAGTTTTGATTTCAATGACAAATATACCGCAAATACCAATGATTATCTGCTTGTTCTTCCACAGGTTCTTCAAAACAGCGCCGGTTCTCAGCAGCAGAGCACGACCCCTCGGTTTAAAATTCAGTATAGGGTAAAGACTTATACCGATGCGGACAATTTCTCTACTGAGATCGTGGATGCAACAATCAATCTCCATGCTCTTCACGGATCTTCTACAGAAAGTCTTGAGATGAACAAGAGGATAAGCTACAGTTTCAATGTTTGCCTTGAAGACCAGCAGATTTACTGGGCTCCGTCAATTGTTGACTGGGTAAACCAAGACTTCGTAAAGCAATTCTAATCGCTGTTTTTCCAAACTCTAACCTGCCTGTGAACGCAGCGTGCTCCGGCTGTGACTCGGAAAACTG
>CAKUYG010000125.1 GCA_934702165.1 uncultured Bacteroidales bacterium
GTAGAACACATTGGCAATATTGTGGTTTCGAGGAAAAGAAGAGTGCTTCTTCATCAAGTCTGCAGGGGTCAATTCTTCAGGAAGCAGACCATAGTTCCACAATTCAATGCTCTGATCATATACTCGCATCTGTATGGCAGGACCGGCATAGTCTTTATGAGCCAAACTGTTGTATATCAACTCACGCAAAGCCTTTTCTGGTATTTCTAATTCTTCCACACGCTGTAATCCCTCATAATGGATGGGTGAAAGCAGATATTTGCTGCGAAGTGTATCAACAACACGACTTGCCATCTGGATGATGTTGCCCTCAAGCATATCCTGTACTATTAAGTCACTTTCGTCAGTATGGAAACGTCCTATCTTAAATACGGCAGAAGGAAAGAACTGCCCTACATGTTTTCCGAAAAGCAATATGGCAGCATTTTTCAATTCACCGTCTTTAGTTAAAAGCCCAAGGTTACGCAACACATCTTCTGTGGAGGCATTCACACCTTCCTCATCCATACGCCCCGCTTTGATGCTGCATTGCAGGAAATAATCAATGGCGTTGCGATCAATGTCATCAATAGTCGCACCATACACTGGAATATCATCCCACGAATGCCCCATCTTCTCCATTATGAAATGCTGCAAGGCAAGACCTTTCAGTTCCTGCTTAGTAGAACCGCTGCGATAATGGTAAGCACCTCTGTATGCAATAGGCACATTGCTTGGGGATACAACTATTTCTATATACTCCTTACCGTCCTCAGTAAGCAGATTGACGTCCTCTACCACGCCAAGATAGTTGACAATCTTATTGGGAATGTCCTCCATCAATTTATTGGCGTTAGATAGGCCTATTATCTTTTTATCATCATTCACACCTATGTAGATACGTCCACCTTGAGCATTAGCAAAACCGCAGATCCATTTCAGATACTCATCTCGCCAAGTCTCTTTATATTCTATGTTCTGACTTTCACTTCGCATTTAATTTTTCTTTTTATAGTGATGATCAAACTTTTGGAGGGTATTATGCACAAAAAACTTATCTTTCCTATAGTGGCATCCGTACAATTCGTTGGAACAGGCGAATATCGGTAACATTAAATGTTTTTTGAAAAGTCATTAAGAGCGTCAATTATGGAGTTTACCCAAAAGTCAACATTATGTCTGACAGCTGGATGTGCTGCTGCAAGAATCAATTTGTCCTTGTGGCGATACTTTGTCAAACTCAATTTTCTGTCATCCGACCACACAATTTCGTCATTAACCTGATTATCCATTACATAAGACCCCGCAATGTAGAAAGTTCCTCCGAAGATAATGACATCGGGGTTGTAAAGATTAACTTGTTCAACGAATATATCCTTCCAATTGTCATCGAAAGCTTTCATCCATTTATTATCCGACGAACTTGTCAATCCAGGCATCTTGCTCAGGTTAATCCAACATGTGTTCAACAGAACATCTCCCATCTCCGGATCATTCCTTATGTAATCCATTTCGCTATAATGCTTGCCATTGCGAAATCCATAAATTGCGTATATCACTCGTTGCCAGGTCCTATTCGGCCATGCATGATTCTCCGATTGTTTTTTCAGCAACAGTGGAAAATCCCATCCTCCTCCATAAGGGATTATCCGCCCCAGATCGTCTTTTGACGTATCGTCATAAGGTTCTTTCAATACAATCATAATTTTTGGCTTTGTCAAAAGATATGATTTAGTGTCGGTGACTCCGTCATAAATAGGCCATATATTATCTGAACCAATCTCTGACATAAGTTTGTTAGTGATTGCCCGGTTCCATACTTTAGTGGACATATTCCACTGTGCCGCCATCAGCCGTTCCGCCTCCGTCTTCGGATCCAGTATTTTCTGACTAAATCCCTCCTTAGAAGTATACCTGTCAAGATGAATGGGGACGATTGACTTAACCGTCTTACCGCACAGCAAGGCATAGCTAATCTCTCTTGCCGTACTTTTTCCTACATATCCTCCTGGATTGACAACGAAAATCTCGTCTGCCATGTCAATCTTTGATAGATGCATATCATCCAGCATCTCCTTAGTTCCGGCTGTCCACACCTCGTCATCTCCACTGTGTCCGAAGAGGCCGACAGAAATGACGATATTCCCTTCAAGGGTGAGTTCCTTCTGCATGCGAAAAAAGTCATCCTTGAAGCGCGTGCTGCCGCAGAGGGTCACTACTTTGTATTTACCTTGCATAAACGCCGAATTTATTTTACAAGCGTCATCAGCTGGTCAAAGCTGTCAATTTTTCCATAGCGGACATCAGAGGTTGACAACTGTTCGAACAGTTTTTCCGCGCAGGCGATTTTTCCGGATTCGATTCCCCGCAAATCGAGTGAGGACATTGACCCCTTTGTCTCAGCTACGAAATAGATGTGTTTCACTTTGTCCGCCTCGAAAGCGATTGCCCAGTCCGGGGAATAATTTCCGACAGGGGTGGGAATATGAAATCCCTTCGGCAGCTTGGCATATACGACGACTTCTTTGGCTGCGTCAAGCTGTTCAACGAACTTTCTCTCGATGCTATCTTTTGATGTCCCGTCAGTGAACACATAATCCACAATGCTCTTCTTTCCCTCGTAGGCCCTGTCCAATGTGGTATGTTTCTCCTGAGTAAAGATGTCGCTTGAGTACTCGCCATCGACCTGATTATAGCTTATTCTTTCGACGATTATTGTGGCTTTTTGTTCCAAAATCAGACGAGAAACCTTTTGGATAAACTCCTCAGGATTGGCCGCATACATACCAAACTTTGACGGTCTTATCTTGGACAATATCTCTGCAACCGTCTTTCTGGTAAGTTTAGTGTTCGCTGCGACCGCTCCGAGCAAATCATATTTGATACCCGACACTCTATTGGAGCGGAGTGTCTCACGAGATGTCGATTCATTTCCCAGCATACTTCCTTCCTTCAAGTCTTTGCCGGAGAGCTTATTCCTTTGAATACCGCTCGTGACCACATAACTCAGTTCAGAAACCACCAGTTCTCTATCAATCGCAGCGACTGCCTTCTCAATAAGTTCAGTGCTATCGAAGTTGACCTTATACGCATATTTGTGATTGATCCTATGCCACAGCTGCTGAAATTCTTTTTTGGAGAAATTGCCGTTCAGTTTATTCTCCGGAGTCTGCGGCTTACTTGCATCTTCAATCATGCCGTCAAGGGCATGAGGATCGAATATGCTCTGGACACGCTTATAGACTTGTTCCGTATATGGCTCAAGGTCGTCTGTCAAAGGAACCAATTTATTATCTGCAAGCGCTTCCCGGAATGTGTCTGTAACACTGCCGTCCTTATGTATGTAATTATTCTGCCTGAGCTGGAAATAAATGTCGCTGGCCATCTCCTTGCCGGCGGTAATGCTCGTGCCGTCAGCCGAAATGAATATCTTACCGATGAAGAAATAGATGTCCGCCTTTGTCGGTCTGTCGTAAAGGTCTTCACGGATTTTACTCTGAAGGTCAGAGACAAATGCCGCATACCCCTCCGAAGCGACAACCGTAAGCCTGTTTATCTTCTGCACTTCCTCCCCAAGGACATCGATGTCCTGACGCACCCCTTTTGAGTTGACGCACAGACGCAGCCCCCGTCCGACTTCCTGACGCTTTTGGGAAACGCTGCCCGACTGTCTCAAGGAGCATATCTGGAAGACATTGGGATTATCCCAACCTTCCCGAAGAGCGGAATGGGAGAAAATGAAACGGACTGGCTCATCGAGACTCAGCAGCCGCTCCTTATTCTTGAGTATCAGGTCATAAGCCGAAATGTCGTCGCTGATGTCGCTGCCCCGCTTCATTTCGCTGTTGACGGCATGACCTTTCTTGTCTATCGAGAAGTATCCCGTATGAGTCTCATGGGCACCTATGCCGCTGAGATAACTCATGTAATCAGGATTGTACAGGTTTGAGCACTCGGATAGCTGCTCCTTGTATTCCTCCTCGAAGATTTCCCCATACCTTCCCAAAACCTGGTTACCCTCTTCATCGTATTTGCGATAATTGGCGACCTCGTCGATAAAGAACAGGGAGAGACACTTGATGCCACGCTTGAACAGCTGCGCTTCCTTTCGGAGGTGAGCCTTTATCGTCTCCCTTATCTGGATGCGTGCCTTATATTCTGCGGTCACATTCCCTATAGCTTCCTTGATATGCAGAACCACGCCGTTTCCGAAAGTGACGCTGCAATCAGCCGTATTGAATTGATTGACTTTAATCTCCGATATGACAAATCCTCTGTACTGCTCCATCTCTCCGGAAAGCCAGTACAGGTCATCCCCTTCAGACAGGTTCTTCAGCACTCTTTTGATGTTTCCGCCTTTATTTCGGATTTCAAATTCCAAACGTGCCTGAGGAGCGTGGTCTTTGGATATGATGATGTCTTCCAAATATGCATAACTGTCGGTTCCCTTCAAGTTCCTCAAGTCAAAACCGACGACCTCAATCTGCTTGACCAGACGCTTGTTGTAGGCATCAAGAGCATCAAGCACATACACCGGATTGTGGGTTTCCCTGTGAGTCGCCGAGTAATTGAGGGTGAATAGCGGCTTGAATCTGGCAAGTGCCGTCTGTGTCGCCGCGCCGCCCATTTTCTGAGGCTCATCCAGAATCACGATCGGACGATTGGCAGCAATCACATCGATAGGGCGGCGCGAACCGAACTCGTCACGCTTATCATAAATGATACGGGCCGCCTTATTGCTCGCGCCCTCCTTAAGGGACGAGTTGAACGCCTGAGTGTTGATAATCATCACCGATATGTCCGCACTCTGCGAAAAGATGTCGATCTGATTCAGATTGTCTGAATTATAGATGAAATAGCGGGCCTTCTTGCCATACAGTTCCATAAAGTGGTCAACGGTGATGTCGAAACTCTTCTTCACACCCTCACGTATGGCCACGCTCGGCACCACGACTATGAACTTCGTCCACCCGAACTTTTTGTTCATTTCGAACATCGTCTTGATATAGACGTAGGTCTTTCCGGTTCCGGTCTCCATCTCCACGTCCAGCTGGCAGTGCCCGAGTTTCTTGACGAGGTCGCTGGATTGCCGGATGTTCTCCGATGCCTGGATCCTGTGGATATTCTTCAGAAGTTCTTCTTCGGAGAGAACGACATCTGCATTTTTATATCCCGTGTCCTCTTCATCGTCAGAGAACTCCAGCTCGCTTGCCTTCCGGGCGACATAAGCGCTGCCTTTATCCACCTTGTACTCTAAAGAATCCTGACTGGGCTGCCCGTTGAAGACTTCTATGACGCTGTCAACCGCATCAGTCTGGTATTTCTGTATCTTGAATTGAAGTTTCATACTATAATACTTTCGTCACGGTGTTTGGCGCATAAGTCCTGAATATCTGCTCGAAATTTGTCGCAGTGCTGTCATTTGACAGTGACTTGTCACGCATGACAGCATACTGAGGCTGCATCTTGGCGATGGCGGTCACCACTTCATCGTCGATGTCCATGTCAAAACAAGCGACAATGTAATTGTCCTCCACATTGAAGACCTGTTTCCCGGCAATTACAGTCGTCTCAATCTTGCTGTCCAATGTCGCCCCCAGCTCCAGCATCACCTGAAAGAGAAGGTCTTCCGGAGTCCTGTCGTCTTTGACATTGTCCACCTGGCTGAACAGATTGGCCTGTGTGGTGTCGGCAGGGGAATAATACACGTCCCGCATATTCGAGGAATCCAGTTTCAGGACACGGAATCCGGTGTCGAGGGCCTGGGTGGTGAGAGGGTTATCCTCCTTGATCTTCTTGCCGGCCCGGCGGATGCGTTCCTTGCCGATTTCGCAGATGGTCTTGTAGCCGGCTTTATAGGCTTCACTCTTTTCGTCAGTAAGTTCCGGAAGCTGGACCATGATGAATTTACGATTACCCCCCATCTCTTCTGCATTTAATTGCATTACCGCATGGGCGGTTGTGGCGGAACCGGAAAAGAAGTCGAGTACGATATCGTCATTTGAAGTTGATATCTGAATCATTTGCTTAATGTAGGCAATAGGTTTCGGAAAATCAAAATACTTATTGTCCTTGAATAACTGTTTTACTTCCCTTGTCGCAGTTTGATTGTGGCCCACTTCTTCGGAAAGCCAGATTGTACTTGGTGTCCTGCCATCTTGAACGTCTGACAAAAATCTTTTCTTCCTTGGGAATGAATTGCCGTCTTCGCCAAACCAAATCTGATTATCATCGACTAAAGCCAAAAGGTTTTCTTTTGCATAAACCCAATGCTTACCATGAGGTACATCGAATGTTTTTCCTGTTTTGGGACTGGTTACAAG
>CAKUYG010000126.1 GCA_934702165.1 uncultured Bacteroidales bacterium
GGAGCGTGTCTCGCCCTATGAGAATGGACTTATTCAATTGTCTCTCTTTTAGTTATAATTCGCCGAACTCACGTTAATTACAGTTTGTATTCCATGCATCACAATGGATATTAATGCCACCAGCGCAAACTGAACCCCAGTTATTTACAGCACAATTTCCTGTTTTAAGTCTAGAACAGTGACACGTGATATTAGGCCCGAAGGTCTCATCATCTTTTCCAGCAGCCAAAGCTTCAATACTGTCAGTACCCACGGCGTCTTTAAATTCCTTAATCGCCAAAACAGTAGTTGCGGATGCTATACAGAAAAGCACTGCCGCAGCAAGAATAAATAAGTTTGTTTTCATCTGTTAACAAGGTTTTATTTTGTTTTTCTGCTACAAAATTAAGAAGTCCAAGATAAAATCCAATAGACAAAACATTAAATAATTGTTAAAAATATGTTACGGCTAACCCTCTTATGATTTGAACACCCCCCACTATGAAATCTTCGGGAACAAATCCATCGTAACGGCCGACGGCGGTGATAGGGCGATGGCGATGGGCGATGATGGGCGCGGTGGTGGCGGACAACCTATTGGTTCTCATGGCATTAACGCTTTTGCCTATACTATTTTCGGGATAGGACATTTATTCATTTTATTGATATACAGAAAGTTAACCGCCACCGCAATTATCCAGGCCGAAACAGCGACAGACCACATGAGCCACTTTTGTTGGCCGCCTGCAGGTATTTCAGCGAATCCAGCGACGCGGCGGCCTCATTCCTGAGTTTCAACATATTGCGATGTCCTTCGCGGACCGGCATCGAGACAATTTTCTCTCCGATGCGGATAGCCTCAGCATCATCTCCGCAACGTATTTTGAGCCGCATCAGACGCACGAGCGGATATATGCGGCAGGGAACCATGTACCATGCGGTAAGGTACTCGTCCTCAGCCGCTTCATTATTACCAAGGGCTTCGGAATTGCGCCCCATGATGACATGGAACATAGGGTCGGAAGAAATCTGCGAACCGCGTTCAAGAACCTCATAGCTTTCTTCATATTGCTCGGACCGATAGAGAATATACCCCCGACTGTAGAGTTCACGATACGCGCTTCTGTCGATCAGACCGCCCACAAGCCGCGAAGGATGCATCACGGTGAAAAGCGCGACCGCCGACCCGGCCACAGCAAGAGCGCGCAGGCAGATGTTTTTCCTGCCGAGAGCCACACGATTCCGGGACGGGACGGCGGAAGCAAGAAAAACAAGCAGCAGGACGGAAGTCTGCGCCACACTCAACGGATACGAAGCCAACGCAAAAACAGCCCACGCAATCAGCCCGGGAGCCATCAGATCCCTGCGCCTGACAAGAGAGAAAATCGCCACGGCCATCACGGCCAAAGAGAGGACAAGCCCAGACACGCCAGTCTCCATCCCTATGCCAAGGTATTCATTGAACGGGAATTCCGGACAACCGGCCACACGCACGATAGACTCGGGCACATCGTGCAGGTGCTCCCGGAAAAATCTTTCCTGCATCTTGCCGTATGTCCCAAGAGCTGTTCCCGGCCCCGTGCCAAGAGGATGCTCAGAGATGGCTATGGCCTCTATCCGCCAGATGTGCAGGCGCCCAAGAGCAGAGTCACGCTTCATCATAAAAGCGCCGCCGACAGCGATAAGAGCAAGACCGGCCAAAACGCCGCACAGCAACAGATGGCGATGAATCCACGTCCGCAACCTCCTGTCCATCAACAAAGAGAGCAGCAGAGAGACGGCAAGAGCAATCCACGCGGCGCGGCTCATCGACGCCGGGAGCACCAGCAGGCCCAAAGTGAAATTCAGAACGGCAATACTGAACATCACAGCACGATAAAAGCCCCGGCGACATCTCCAAAACCTCATAAGATAAGCTCCTGACACAGCCATCGTCATCGCGATGAAACCGCCGTAAGGTCCGGGATTCTCGAAGTGTCCGGTCAGCACAAAAGCCGAATTCAGAGAAGGCCTCAAACCAAGAATCTGCAACAGTCCATAAGCCGCCTCGTACGCGCCCCACAAACATACTGTAGCAAAAGCCACAGCCCGTACCGGAACGCGCCCAAACCTGAAAACCAGGCAAAGACCTATGAACAACAGCAGATACTCCATTATTTCAATCTCAAGTGCACGACCACAGGGCCGGCATCCGAACTTCTGTACAGAACGAGTCCGAAAACGCCTCCCGTACACCACAAGGCCATATTCTGTACCGCAAACAAAACATCGGACGCCAAAGAATCACCATCACTCAAGCTCATACCTGACCATCACATCATCGCCCGTCTCAAGATTCAACGTGGTTGTATATAGATACTTGTCGTCCGAGGATGGACAGAATGTGCTATAGGGCCTGTCTGTGCGGATGCACTTTATGAAGTGCCCGTCCCAATCATATATCTCTATCTCGTCGAAACAGTAAGACGGATACCCCTTATATTCCTCCGATTCCCCAGAATCATCACGATACAACTTAGCATATATACGCTCATCCGTGCACTTGATTATAATTCCAGCATATTGCGTTTTATCATAACGCACATTATGATTCTGAGAAGTAAATTTCGGCAAGACATTATATATCAGATTTTTCACAGTGATATTGCTCCCATCAATTCCCATTATAGCCAGATATCGACCCCTATTTGCAGCATAAGCAAAAATCTCATCGGGACCTGACCCTAAAGAAGAGTTCATATATACCATCTGCTTCACCTCCGCCTCGCATTCATTGCCATCATCGGGCCAAAAAACCATCGGCGTCACCACAGAATTGTTGAAATCAAGCAAAGAAAAAATCTGCTCTTTCCCAGGCTCTCCCGCACAAGCAACGAAGCAACCAGGGGAACTGCGGATAAAATAACCCACAGTACGCATCTGCGGAAAGCCGGAACCCGTATAATGCTTCCAGCAGGAATAATCGGACAATGCTCCGGCCTTCTTCAATGGAATCCCATACAATGCCGTGAAACCCATCGGATTAGAATCCATCACGAACAGGCTGTCGCCACCGACGCAGTAGTTGGCATAGATGAACTCATAAGGCCCGCGGCCTTTCTTGATACCACGATCCAGCACCTCAACACTGTCACCATCAACCCTGCACAACGCAATTTTCGCATTGTTGTCTGACGTCTTTACGAGCAACAGATCATCATACGAAGACAGCAATACAGGAGATGGGACTTGAATGCCATCAAAATGCAGGACTTCTCCCGACAGTTCCTCTGTAACAGGTTTCCGTTCATTCATCGCCGCATTCTTCCGTTGACACGAAACAGCCAACGGAAGAAGAAGCGAAAACAAAATCAAGATAGAAATGCTCCTCATTTGTTCCTATGCACTTTCGTTGTACATTGTCCAGCAGGCGGCCGCGCCTGCGGCCAGAATGATTGCGGCCGATGCCGCGACAAGTGCTTTTTTCATTAGGGCTACTGATAAATCCTTACTTCACGGAACTCATTTGTGTGAGTAAGAGGGCAGTACAAGTTGCCGGTTCCGTCACATTCAATCACACCGGACACACTTTCGCTTGACAACAAGGCCTCGACATTCTCATCCAGAAAGTCATCATTCGGCAATACGGATGCGACAATGACAGACGCGGCCACAAAAGCCACTATTACGCCTGCAATCATTAAAAATCTCTTTTTCATTGTGTTAATTTAGAATTTGAACGAATAAAAAATATTATCAGAGTCAGAATCTATCGCAACCATCCTTGACAAAGAAGAATCTATACAGAGGCTGCATACTGGCCTGTCAAGATGGTATTCTGCCAGCAAAGCCCCCACGAGATCATAGACTCTTACGACATTTCCTCCATAAGGGACATCCTCTCCGCTACGAATGAGACGGGACTGCTCTTTTCTGTCGGCACCTGAATACAAGGCATAAATCCGGGAATCATCTATAATCACGTCAAAATAGCCGTCAATCCGGCCCACAGATACAGACTTCCCTTCTTTATACACATCGGGGAAACCTCCAGAGCCGACGATCACCCTTCTGCTCATGTCAGACACGTCGAAAATCTCAATGACATCTCCGAGCATAGTGGCCGATACCGCAACACCGTCATCAGCATCGTATGCCAGCACGGACTGCCACAAAGTAGGCAAATATTCAGAAGGAATCTTCTCTGATACCGCCGTCTTGTCTTCCACCAGACCATACGAAGAATTCCTCAACACGGAACCATCTCTGGAAACAACTGAAAAACGAGAATCCGATGAAGCATATACTGAAACGATCTCAGATTCGCCAAAATCACAAGACAGGAGAGGATCACGAAGACCCTCGTACCTCCGGATAGACGAAGGCGCTTTTTTCGAATCAAATATATCCCTCAGACAATAACTATAAATTGATTTTGAAGACATTTCCATAATGGAAAGAGTATCGCCAAAAACTTCAAACGCAGAGATCCCAAGAATTTCACCAGCTCCGCGTCCACGCCGCCCCACAGACGCAAGATACTCGAATTCAGGATATTTGAATATCTGGAGCATCTCGTCGTCGCGAGTCTGAAGAACAGCAAGAGAATCAAATATCCTTATTTTAGAGGGAAAGCGGAACAACAGTGAATCCTCACCTATAAAATGCATCGGTTCCGAAACGAGGTTCGTCACCTTGGCCTCCTGCCCAGAACGACATCCTATGACAAGAAATACCAAGAGCATATAAAGACACAGTAAAGAAGACCGGCTCATAATTGCGAATAGGTCACTTCCTTGAACTCGCTCGTATTCGTCAGAGGACAATAAATACGTCCTTCCCCGGCACAATTGATTACGGCTGAAACACCCTCGTTATCCATCAATGCCTCCAGATTTTCATTGAAGAACTCATCTTCACTTCCTCTGTACATTGTCCAGCAGGTGGCCGCGCCTGCAGCCAGAATGATTGCGGCCGATGCCGCGATAAGTACTTTTTTCATAAAAGTTTGATTTTTAATTAATAATATTACCCTCCGGAACACCCGTCAGGCTTCGTTTTCCGTCTTACCACCAGATTTGCCGACCTTCTTCATAGGTAAAAATTCGTTCTTCCTTGCCTCGCGTCAGATTATGAAGAAGCAGGAGGGCATTGTCCGGCACATTATCGAATACCAGTTCTTGACTCCACCGGTCTCCCGTCTGACGGCCAAGTGACACCCAGCGGCCATCCCAATAGCAGAGTTCATATTCCTCGCCACCCCTTATGAAATTGTCGTCCGAGCGGGGAAGAAAGCAAATCTTGTCAACGGACACCGGGGTCCCGAGGTCAACACCCGTCCAAGCGTCCGGCTGACTCTTCATGCAGGTCGCATAGGTCAAGGCATCGCCGTCCGAGGCATTGGACATCGGATGCTGCATGTCTGCGCAGCGATAGTTGCCGATAGTTTTCCCTTTCAGTTTTGTATATGGCTCATCAGCGCCATACACCTCAATCTCGGAGATGTCTCCCGTCGTGCCGGGCTTCGGGACATAACGCACATAGCGGTAGCGATCACCGCCAATCTCAAGAGTCTGAAAATTGTACCCGATGCTGTCTGGAAGTGCTATTACCCTTGCATTTCTGAAATACGCGTTGTCGGCAAGCTCGAAGCGTCCGCCCTTCATCATGTCAGCGAACTGCCGGGCACGCAAATCCATGAATTTGCGCTTCAAGCGAACCGTTCTCAAGCTGCCTTTATCCGGTCTAAGAATATGCTGCACCGCTGAACTGTCAACCAAGACCGGATACTGGGCCGGAGTCAGAACCCCATCAGCATAATAGGCGGGAAGATACACTGCCGGATAACCCATGTCGGCGATTACCGCTTTAGCACCTCTGCGCCTTCCGCCTGCCACTGCCACCCAGTCCTTGTCGTCAAAGCAGCAGAGAAAGACATGCTTGGAACGGCCGTCTCGGAAAAGACCGGAAAGTGACACGTCCGTCACCGGCATGTATTCAGAGCTAACATCCTTAATCCTCGGACTACGCAGAGTTGGAGGCAGGTTCTCTGGACGGACACGCGCTCCAAGGGATTCCTTTTGTATTGAATTCATCCGCCGGTAGACCTTGGCCAGCTTAAAAGAGAAAGGTTTTTCCTTAGCAAGGAAAAGAGGTTCGCCGACCGAATAATGGAACGTGCTGTCCCCACTCGGTATCCCACACCATGAGTGGTTTTTAGAATGATTGGCCCACTGCGGCGTGTAGTCAGTCGCGACCGGCACCCCACAACTCCGACC
>CAKUYG010000127.1 GCA_934702165.1 uncultured Bacteroidales bacterium
AAGGCAAGTACTATAAATTGATGAAAGACATAGACCTTGCAAGTAAGTCGTGGACACCTGTCGGTAATTCAACCCATTTCCCACATCTGCGTCTGGACGGAAACGGAAAGAGCATCATCAATCTGAAGGTGGACGTGAACGATGGACATGCAGGTCTGTTCTATTGGCTTAGCGGTACAAGCTCCACAGAAAAATCGCTTGTAAGGAATCTTACCATAAGGAACGCTGATGTTAAAACCGGAGGCCGTGATGCCGGGATAATTGTCGGCTTCACTTCATTCCTCGACATTATCGATTGCAGGGTTGACGGGTCAGTGACAAGTGCATATTGTGCCGGGGGAATCGTAGGGAGCGGCGACCCAAGCATAATCAACTGTCGCGCTGATGTCAACGTGACAGTCAATGCTCCGGAATCAACTTCGAAGTCAGTGGCAGCTGGAGGGCTGATAGGGGACATCTCTTTCAACAATGGGCAGGATAATACTATAACCAACTGTACCGTCAGAGGCACTATTACAGTAAACAGCCAGAATCTGTCAGGGAACGATTTCCATGCAGGTGGCGTGGCTGGCCTTGCGTTCGCGAATGTCATGGACTGTACGTCCTATGCCGAGATCTATTCCACGTCTGAAAATAAAGTACGTGTCGGAGGCCTTTTGGGCACTGTCGGAGCCGGCAGCAAGATTACGAACTGCTCCGCCTATGGCACTGTCCACGGAAAGAAAAACAATTTTGTCGGTGGCGCATACGGCTATGCCGTAGGTAATCACGAGAGAGTCCATTTCGGTGGCAAGATCGAGAACATACCGGATGCCGGAGCAGGAGCCGTGGGCATCTTCATCGGCTATGCCGACGGAGTCTTCCAGACAAAGAACTGCTCCTACAGCAACGTTGATGGCTCACTCCCTGTCATCGGCAAGAATGAAAGCAAAGGCGCCCAGGACATCAGGATGAAATAGAGCGTCAAGGGACTGTCATTCCTTTTGGTATTCCGATTCATCCATCATCAGGTAGGAGTCCTCGTAGCCACCGTAATCGACGACAATCTTTTCGAATACGATGCCTTCGTCGAGCGGCCTGATGCAGAGTTCGGCGAGTCCGTCAGGGCCTGTTGTAACAGGCAGGGTGACGGTGTCAATCTTCACTCTCCTTGCCACGGTCGGGTAGTAAATGGTGTAGATGTTCTCGGGGTCTTCATTGAGAAGTTCGTTGAACCTTACTTCTTTTGAGGCGTCGCCTTGGAACCCCGCTTCATATCTGTGAGCTGTGCCTTTGTATGCGAGGGTTGTCTTCACTGCTATGTGCACCTTGACTTCATTTGTCCCTTCCGGAAGGCGTAGTCTGTATCGCAGTTCCGCGCCTTCTGCCGGTCTGGTATACGGCATCAGAGCTACTCCGCTCAAGGTCCTGCCCATGTATGGGATGATTGTCCAGTCAGTTCCGGGGGCAGTGGTGGCACTGTAGTAGTGCTCGGCCTCCATTGCTGTGTATCCGATGCCTGTCAGGCCGAAGCTGAACCCTCCCGGCGTGCCTGCGTCCATGCGCTTGACTTCAGGCATCGTATTGGCTGGGAAGTCATCATTCCAGTTCGTGTAGCCGATATGCTTCTGGGTCATCATGCCGTCCCATTTGCCACCGGACATCACTTTGTTGTAGTCGTATTCCAGTTCTGCGTCGCGCTTGAAGCAGGCTTCCACCTTGTCCGCCCAGATGTTGGCTGCCGGGTCGCCGTGCTCGTAGAGGTAGCGGTTCATAGCTTGGGCGTAGTACATTTCATATATGTTGCTCATGGCCTGGACAGGGAAGAGGATGAGCTGCTTGTAGGCATCGCGGTATTGCGGCTTAAGCGAGAGATACTGTCTGAGCGCATCGGTCTCAAGGCCCTTGAATTCATCTGTGACCTGCTTGAACTCCCCTGTCTTTAGGTTATAGGTCCTGCTGTCCAGCATCTCGGCAGTGATCCGTCCTGCATATTTGCTGTAGAGGTTGAGGATGCGTGCTGCTTCTCCCGCCTGTTCCGCCCCGAACTGCTGGCGGCAGAACGACACGGTGTGGTCAAGAAGGTTTGCCGCGGTGAACTTCTCAGGGTTACGGGCGATGTCCATGTATAGCGTGATAGGGTATTCCATCGGTTTAAGGTCGCCGACATTCAGCACCCAAAGCCTGTCCACACCGTGGCCGTATGCGAGTTGCAGCTGTTCCCACAGATTCTGTATCGGGGTGACATTGAGCCATTTGCTGTTGCGCGGTGCACCCACGTAGTCTACGTGATAGTACAGGCCCCAGCCGCCGCTGCGTTTCCTCTCTCCGGCGTTCGGGAGCTTGCGGACATCGCCCCAGTTGTCGTCTGATACTAGGATTGTCACATCGTCCGGGACACGCAGGCCTTTGTCGTAGTAGCCTTGGACTTCTTTATAAAGGGCCCAGAGCTGTGGGCGTTCGCTTGCCGGCCGTCCGGTCTCCTTGGCGATGATTTTCCGCTGGTTCGCTATGATGCGCTCAAGGAGGGCTATGGTCTCCTCATCGCGCGGCACGTATTCGTCATCGTGCCCGACCCTGCCTCCCATCGGGGCGTCACCGTCTCCGCGCATGCCGATGGTGATGATGTCTTCCGTGTCCTTGGCGCGCCGGATGCCCTCGCGGAAGAAGCGGTCAAGTGTCTTCTGGTTGGTCTCGTAGTCCCAGGGGCCATCTGCTCCGTGGCGCCGTGCCCATTCCTGGTGGTTTCGGGCCATGGGTTCGTGGTGTGAGGTGCCCATGATGATGCCCATATCATCGGCTGTCTTGCTGTTGAGCGGATCGTCCGCGTAGAAAGACCAGCCCCACATTGCGGGCCAGAGATAGTTGCCTCTAAGGCGGAGAATCAGCTCGAATACGCGGGCATAGAACTCGTGCCCGCCGTAGTCCGTCCCGTAGGTGTTCCTGACCCAGGAGGTGAGGCAGGGCGCTTCATCGTTGAGAAAGAGGCCGCGGTATCTGACAGCCGGTTCGTCCACTGTCCAGGCGCCACGCTTTATGGATAGGTTGTCGTGATGCTCGACGGGGACATCGGCCCAGTCATACCAAGGGGACACCCCGATCTGTTCGGAAAGTTCATATATGCCGTATATCGTGCCGCGTTTGTCGCTTCCCGCTATTACGAGGGCCTCGCCGATGGAGCCCGAAGGGGCATTGACCGTGGTGATGATGTAGGTCTCGCGCTTTCCCTGGATGTGGCTGATGTCCAGTTTGCCCGAAGAGACGAGATCTTTGATGAGTTTGCTGTCTACGGAGCCGACGATGATGGCGTTGTTGCCGGGTGTCATCCCGAAAGGTGGCTCGGTGCCGCATACGCGACCGAAATCCTTCCGCAGATTGTGTACTGCGATCTGTATGCCTTCGTAATCGTTATTGTCGTATATGATAGGTAGCGGCGTGCCGTCCTCTATGAGGGTGAAACGTGCGCCGTTCAGTTCCGGGAAGGTGAGTCCGTCGTGGTCTTTGGCACTTACGGGCAGGCTCAATGCCAGAAGGGCTGTCAGAATTAGTGTTCTTTTCATGTGCAGTTTTGAGTTTGTAGTGTGTAAGATACGGATTTTTTTGCCTGCCTTGTCGGGGCCCCGCCTGCTCCGTTGTAAAGATATTTTACATCTGATGTAAAGATTCTTTACATCACGGAAGCAGTGCCGATAATGCTAATCCGCTTAAAATAAGCTATTTATGCGTACTGGCACGAAGGGTGTTTATTTGTTTGTGTCTCCGTGCGGGTCATCCGCACGCGGAGCACAAAAGGAACAAGAACAAACAAATACGCAACATGATTAAAGTTACAAATCTTACCAAGGTCTTCAGGACTGAGGAAATCGAGACAACGGCTCTCAACGGTGTTTCATTTGAAATCAAGGACGGCGAATTCGTCGCCATCATGGGCCCTTCCGGATGCGGCAAGTCAACGCTCCTCAACATCCTGGGCCTGCTGGATAACCCTACTTCCGGCTCCTATGAGCTCCTGGGGGTGGAGGTGGCCAACCTCAAGGAGAAAGAACGCACCAAGTTCCGCAAGGGCAACATCGGCTTCGTCTTCCAGAGCTTCAACCTGATCGATGAACTCAATGTCTACGAGAACATAGAGCTGCCTCTCCGCTACCTCAACATCTCAGCCGCCGAGCGTAAGGCCAAGGTCACGGAGATAATGAAGAGGATGAACATCAGCCACCGTGCCCAGCACTTCCCTCAGCAGCTTTCCGGAGGTCAGCAGCAGAGGGTCGCGATAGCCAGGGCCGTGGTCGCCGGGCCGAAGCTGATCCTCGCCGATGAGCCTACCGGTAACCTCGATTCCAAGAACGGCAAGGAAGTGATGGACATGCTCAGCGAGCTCAACTCCGAGGGCACGACCATCGTCATGGTGACCCACTCCCAGAGGGATGCCGCCGTGGCGCAGCGCACCATCGACCTCTTCGACGGCCAGATCGTGAGCGATGTCAAAAATGAACTTTAAAAAATGAACTTTTTCAGACGGCACAACTCGGGCGGAGCCTCCACCATCCTGAACATTTTGGGGATGACGGTGGCTTTCGCCGCTTTCTACATCATCCTGGTGCAAGTCCACCACGACCTCAGTTACAACCGTGGGGTCAAGGACGCCGAGAGGGTCTACATCGTCAGCCTGCCGGACTGGTACGAGGAGGGCAAGTACATGACGTGGGTGAACCGTCCCCCGTTTGAACAGCTCATATCTTCCTGCTCAGACATTGAGGCCGGTGGAACAGGCTATCTCGGCGGCCAGCAATACAAGATCATTGTAGGGAAGGGGGATTCCGCCCCGGAAGGAGATGAGCCGGCCCTGTCAACGGACGTCTCCAGCATCAACCCCGGTGCGGCGGAGGCCTTGGGTGTGGAGTTTGTCAGCGGCAGCGCCGATGATCTCATCTCCTCTGCGACCCTTGCTGTGTCCGAGTCCGAAGCCGCCCGTCTGGGGCTGCATCTCGGGAGCGAGGTCATATTGAAGCAGGGAAGCAACATCAATTTCAGATCCACTGTCAAGGCCATCTACAAGGATGCTCCGCGTAATACGGACCTTGATTCATTCAAGATGTTCGTTGCCATCGGTGATGAGGGCATAGACGACTGGAGTGAGTGGAGTTACAACTATTTCATCAAAGCCAGAGAAGGCGTGTCCAAAGATGAACTGGAGCAGGCCGGGGGCAAGATGCTCCTTGGTATTCTGGGACAGGATGCAGATGCGTCAGAAGAGGACATGGCTGAGGCTGCCAAGAGGTTCAGGCTACATCTGATCCCGTTGGAGGACAGCTATTTCGACCAGTCGGTATCTGATGCTCCCGGCGCTACCGGCAACCGTAGTACGACCATGACCCTTCTGGCCGTGGCGATCCTGGTCATAGTCATCGCTTTCATAAACTTCATCAATTTCTTCTTCGCCCTTGTGCCGCTGAGGATCCATTCCGTCAACACGCGCAAGGTGCTCGGGGCTTCGAGGGGCAGCCTTGTTGCCTCTTATGTCCTTGATGCAGTGCTGATGGTGGCTGTGTCGCTGGTGCTGTCTGCCGGAGTTGTGCTCCTGTTCCAGCACAGCAGTTTCGCTTCCCTGATTTCATGCTCCACTTCGTTCGCGGCGAACCCGGGCGTTGCCCTGTTTGCCGTAGCGCTTGGACTCGCTGTGGCAGTTCTTGCCAGCCTGTATCCCGCATTCTATATCACCTCTTTCTCTCCGGCACTTGCCTTGAAGGGGAATTTCGGTGCAAGCCGCAGGGGCAGGGCGTTCCGTTATGCTTTGGTGGGAGTCCAGTTCTTCATATCAATGTCCCTTATCATCTGCGCTACATTTATCACTTTGCAGAGGAGCTATATGGTCAAGCACGACATGGGCTTTGACCGGGAGGAACTTCTCGTGGTGAATGTGAGCAATACGGTTGCAACGTCTTCCGCCGCCGTGCGGGCCCAGCTGCTGGAGAACCCTCTGATCAAGGCGGTCACTTGGGCCGATGGAGATATCGTGCGTCCGAGCAGAATGGGCTGGGGCCGCTCTTTCAAAGGACAGCAGATAAGTTTCCAGTGCTATCCTGTGTCGTGGGATTTCCTTAGATTCATGGGAATCCCGGTGGTGGAGGGGCGCGACTTCACGGAAGCCGACGAGCAGAGCGAGAACGGAGT
>CAKUYG010000128.1 GCA_934702165.1 uncultured Bacteroidales bacterium
ATGGAAAGGCAATCCTATCTTGACTCAGCGCCATCTGGATGCTGACCGTCCGTCGGCTGTCACTTGCGCCGGGCATGCGGATCTGGTGCGCACGCCGTCGGGGGAATGGTGGGCTGTTTTTCTTGCCTGCCGTCCGCTCGAAGGAAAGTACGAGAATCTCGGACGGGAGACGTTCATGATGCCAGTACGCTGGAGTGAGGACGGATTTCCGTACATCACCAAAGGTGATGAGCCGGTGCCGATGGTCGTCCGCCACAAGGGTGCAGTGCGGGGTGAAGATGTCACGTTCGGCAATTTCACGGTCAATGACGAGTTTGACGGATCTGTCTTGCCGCTGCACTGGATGACGCTCCGGGGGCCGGCTGAAGGCCTGTATTCGCTCTCCGGCGGAAAACTTCTCCTCAAGTCATCTCCTGAGTCCGTGACAAAATTCACAACTCCTGCCACTGTCTTGAGGAGAGTACAGCACCACAAATTCAAAGCTGATACCCGTATCACTTTCAACCCGGCTTCCCCGGATGAAAAAGCGGGGATGCTACTTTTCAAGGATGAGAAACATCATTACTTCTTCTGCATCCGGAAGGAGGGAAAAGAGTGGAACATCTCACTGGAAACCCCGGACGGAGTACTTGCATCGGCAAAGGCGGAAGGAACTTTCTTCGACCTCAAGACTGTTTCGTACGGGACTTCATTTGCGTTCTGGTATGCTCCGGACGGCAAGAACTGGACGCTCCTCAAGGATAATGTCCCTGCGGATTATCTTTCTACTGCTGTGGCGGGGGGATTCACCGGAACAACGATAGGACTATATGCGACCAAGTAGATTCATGGGGGCCTTCGTGGCCCTCTTTCTTGCCGCCAGTTGCGGCCCGAAGTGGCAGGATGCTGTCAATCCTCTGACTTACACGGACATCCCGGACAATGACGTGATCCGCGTCGGGGAAGACTACTATATGGTCAGCACGACCATGTATTTCTGTCCCGGAGCACCGATCATGCATTCCAAAGACCTCGTGCATTGGCGGATTGTGAACTATGTATATGATTGCCTTGAAGATGATGATGTATATAATCTCCGTGACGGGGCCAACGCCTACGGCAAGGGCCAGTGGGCTACATCGCTCCGGTATCACGACGGACTGTATTATACGCTCTTCATTGCGAACGACCAGCGGAAGACGTATGTCTACCGTACGGACGATATAGAAAAAGGCAAGTGGACGCGTTCGGTGATTGATTTCCCGATGCACGATGCCACGATGCTCTTTGAGGACGGGAGGCTCTATTCTCTTTGGGGCAACGGGGATCTCCGCCTCACTGAACTTGAGCCTGACGGCTCCGCCCTCAAGAAGGGCGGGGTGGACACTGTCATAATAAGTGCTCCGCGAAAAGGTTACATGCTCCGGGCCGAGGGCGCGCACATCTACCATATCGGTGACTGGTACTATGTTCTGGAGATTGACTGGCCTGCGGGAGGTGTACGCACCGAGACCTGCTGGCGCAGCCGCAGTCTTCTCGGGCCGTATGAGAGCAAGGTGGTCCTGCAGGGCGCGTTCGATTCCCGTCCTGACGGAGTCGCCCAGGGTGCGATAGTGGATACTCCGGGCGGTGACTGGTATGCGATAATGTTCCAGGATCACGGGGCGGTCGGACGTATCCCGACCATCCAGCCGGTAGAGTGGATTGACGGCTGGCCTGTTATGGGAGACGGCGGCGTGCCGATGAAGACCGTGCGTGTCAATCTCCCCGCGTCGGGGGAGGATTATGTCTGGGATTCGGATGAGTTTGATTCCCGGGAACTTGCTCTCGTGTGGCAGTGGAACCACAAGCCGGCTGACAGTTTGTGGTCACTCTCTGAGCGTCCCGGCTGGATGCGACTTCATGCAGGTATCCTTGCCGATGGCATAATGTCTGCGCGCAATACTTTGACGCAGAGGACTGTCGGACCGAAGAGCGTGGCAGAAGTAAAACTTGATGTTTCTGCTCTCAGGCCTGGTGACAGGGCGGGTATCTGTGCGTTCCAGAGCAACAACATTGCAGTTGGTGTCGAGGTGGCCGCTGACGGTTCCAAGTCGGTTGTGCTTCGCCGCAGTGGCCGCGATGCCGAGGATGCGGAAGTGTACCGGCACGAACTCAAAGGGGACACGCTGTGGCTCCGTTTGAACTATGTTTTCACTCCTTCCGAAGGTGAAGAGGCCGACACTGTGACGGCCTGCTGGTCCGAGGACGGACAGAGCTGGGAAGATTGTGGCTTCACACTGAAAATGCTCTACACGCTTGATCTGTTCACCGGCTACCGCACGGCTCTCTATTGCTATCCGACTTCAGTTGAAGGCGGCGGTTATGCCGACTTTGATTTCTTCCACCAGAGAGTGGTTGAATAAACGGGAACGTGGAGGCTGCTTTGGCCTCCACGTTTATATTTAGTCAAGGTTTCAGACAACATATCGGAACTAAATTTTATAGTTTTTCTCAGCAAAAAAATCAACGGAAATAATTATTTATTGTGTTAAAAACAAATACGTTATATCTGAGCGGTGCGACAGTTGGCTGATTTTTTTGATTTCGGAAACCGTTGCTGAAGTGAGAAATAATTGCCATATTTGCGCTGAGTTTTTTGTGGCGAACGGCAGTAAAAATTCAGTACGATGAGAATAAATAGAGATATCTACCTTGACAGGTTGATTGCAAGAGTTGGCAATGGGATGATTAAGGTCATCACGGGAGTACGCAGATCCGGGAAGTCGTATTTGCTCTTCAGTATATTTAGCGACTATCTTAAGACACAGGGAATTGACGAGTCTCACATTATTTCCGTCAAATTGGACGATTGGGAAAACCGTTCCTTGTGTGACCCGGACAACCTTTATTCTTATGTGAAATCCCGAATTGTGGACAGCGGAAACTATTTCCTGCTTCTGGATGAAATACAACTGGTTTCGCAGTTCGAATTTGTTCTTAATGGCCTGCAAAACCGGCCTAATCTCGATATTTATGTCACTGGAAGCAACGCGAAATTATTATCGAAAGACATTATTACTGAATTTCGTGGCCGTGGCGATGAAATCAAGATCCGTCCGTTGAGTTTCAGTGAATTCATGCCGGTGTACAAAGGTGATAAATTCACCGCTTTAAATGAGTATATGACCTATGGCGGTCTTCCGCAAATCCTTTCATTTGCAACGGAGGAGCAGAAATCGGAATATCTGAAGAATCTTTTCATCGAGACGTATCTCAAGGATATCACGCAGAGGTATGGCGTCAAGCAAGATGCTGAATTGTCAGAACTTGTGGACACGATGGCATCATCAATAGGCGGTCTGACGAATCCGACTCGACTTGCAAATACATTCGAAAGCGTTAAAAACATCAAAATTTCCCCGAATACGATCAAGTTGTATTTGGACTATCTGTGTGATTCCTTTATTATGGAGCAGGTCATGAAATATGATGTCAAAGGGAGAAAATATATAGGAAGTCCATCAAAATACTACTTTGTTGACTGTGGACTCCGAAATGCAAGGTTGAATTTCAGGCAGATGGAGATGACGCACTTGATGGAAAATGTAATTTACAACGAGCTTCGTGTTCGTGGTTTTAACGTGGATGTGGGAAGTGTCGTAACCAGAGATACTGATGCGAGCGGTAAGAGGGTTCAGAAGCAGTTGGAAGTTGATTTTGTATGTAATCAGGGGAGTCGCAGATACTATGTCCAATCTGCATATAGGCTGGGAACAGAAGAGAAAGAAAAGCAGGAAAAAGCGTCTCTCATCAACATAGGAGATTCATTCAAGAAAATAATAATAACTGGCGAGCCTATTCTTGTTCAGCGAGATGAGCAAGGTATTACGACTATGAGTATCTACGATTTCTTGCTGCGGCAAGATTCTTTGGAACTGTAGTTGAAGTGGTGCTGTTTTGATGTTTAGCCGCCGCACGAGGGAAAGGTGGCACCTGCGATGCTTTTGTGTTGAGCAGGTGTCACCTTCCCCTTGCGCGGCATCCACCTGTTGCGATTGCTAAGAGATTATATAAAAATGTTGCTATTATGAAAAACTATTGTTATCTTTAAGGCAACCAATAAGATTTGCCATCCTAACCATTGGACGATTACATTAACGCCTAAAGTTTTTGAAATGAGAAAAATTTATTCTTTTTTGTTCTTGCCGCTCTTTCCGGGCTGCTGTGGTATTTTGTGCTTAATCCTCACCGGCTGTGTACGGGATGTGGTACTGGATGCGGGTGAGAGGCCGCAGGTGGTGGTGGAGTGCGTGCTGACGGACAGCAGTCCGCAGGAGTTGCGGATCTCGTTCACCAAGGGGGCGTCGCTTACGGAAGCTCCGGAGCTGACAGAGGCGACGGCGCGGCTGCTCGATCTCACGAACAATTATCCTGCTGGGGAGTTCCGCCGCAGGGATGACGGAATCTGGGTTCTTGACTACGCGGCTGAGCCTCAGCATAACTACCGGCTTGAGGTGGAAGTCCCGGGGTACGAACTGGTCTGGGCGGAGCAGAAAATGCCGGAGCAGATAACAGTGGAGGTGAAGGAAGATAAAATACCGACCACGCCGTGGTCTTCATCGTCTTATGGTTATCCGTTCACAAGCTATCGGGTCTTGAATGCCGATGCTCCTGTGTGGATATACGGAATACTTGATTACGGTCCAGATAAGGACGAAATGTATGTAGAGCGGATTTGCACAGATTACCCAGATGTTGATGCTTTTAATCTTACAGGAGAAAGTTATGCTCCAGAAATTGTTCATTGGTTTGGCTCTGCATATGCTGCCACGTACGGCAGTCTATATGGAGAATTGCTCCATAGGCGTTTCCTTCGTATTCCAAGCATATACTTAGGACAGAGTTTTTTTGTGGCTGGTGATTTTGAGGTCAACAATGATTACGAAGAAGATGAATCGGTATGGCCGAGAAGATGGCAAGTGTGTTTCTCATCTTTCAGTCCCGACTATGACCGCTACCTGAAGCAAGCCATTGTGACTGTTAATGCTGGTATTACTACGGACTTG
This sequence comes from uncultured Bacteroidales bacterium, assembly GCA_934702165.1. Lineage (GTDB taxonomy): Bacteria > Bacteroidota > Bacteroidia > Bacteroidales > UBA932 > Cryptobacteroides. The sequence continues at coordinate 5,028 of CAKUYG010000128.1, forward strand.
TCATCGATTTTTGTGCGGGACAATTTTTATTCAAATATCCATGGTGGCATCGGGATACTTGGTGCTTGTACTTCGACTACAGAAAAATGGCTTAGTGGTTATCAATACGTTGAACTATATAACAAACATTAAATAACACTGACATGAGAAAGAATTATTCACTTTTGCTTCTCCTGCCGCTGATTTTCGGTTGTCAGGACAGGCTTGCCGTACAAGGCCTCGGCAATTCTTGCGCTGATGCGCAGTCGTCAGCTGATTTGGTCGCTACCGTTCAGGTGGACGCTCCGCTTACATTTGTCTCCCAGACTGATTTCTCAGCATGGACCGGGATTCGTGGCATAGAGGAACGCTTCAAAGCGTGCGATGTGCCGGAAGCGCAGCTCAAGATGATGACGACGAGTGCTCTTGTGAGATCGGTTCTGCATTATCCTCTTAACTATCTGGTCTTTGCGTATAACGACCCTCAGGAGGCCGTCCGTCTCGTCTATGAGAACAGCGGTCTTCACCGGGAATTGGCATCACGCTCCGATGCGGCTGAGGAACTTATTAAAGCGTTCAGCGCATCCAGCATGACACTTGACTCAAGAAGGGTCAACGCTGCCGAAGGCAGTGAGGTGTTGTCTTATACTGACGGGATGTTTCTGGAGTATTTCCTCGGTTCCGGACTTGTGCCAGACTTGTCATCTGGAGCAAACAAGACTGCCTTGCGGGAGGCTGTGCGTAAAAAACTGGAACTCCGTTCTGCTGATACTCTGATATATAGCGCGAATTCTCTTATGCCTCTATACGTTATTGACAGTCAGGAGAATCTACAGGTAGTTACGTCCGTAAACGGAATTGTTGTTATAGGTGAGTATACGGTATATACTTACTTTAATAAGCCAATTATTGGGAAGCTACATATGGAATTGAGTCCGGCTGAAATTGAATATCTAAATAATTATGCTCAAGTTCAGTATCCTAACGCCATAATGAGAGGCCCAGCATCTGTGACATACAATTGTCACAGTTATGCGTGGTATAGAAGTTCTACGGACAATCCTATTTGGATAAATGCAAAACTTGACGGAGAATTGCAACTGCCAAAATATTGGACGAATGACTTGTATGTCAGTTGC
>CAKUYG010000129.1 GCA_934702165.1 uncultured Bacteroidales bacterium
CGCAGAAGTCCGGCTCCGCCTGCGGATTCATCACTGTCCAGCCGTCCGGGTGTACACTTGACGGCTCTTCACAGCGGATAAAGGCCACCTTAGGAGTATTGTGCCATGGACGGCCGAGGTAGAAATACTCAAACGGCACCCCGTCGTGATCAGGCTCCCCCGGAGACTTCGCTGTCAGACGGCAGTCCAGAAAAGTTATTCCGAAGCGGTTGTGAGGCCTCGTGCTCGCCGCAGTGATGTAACTTTCGTGCTGATTGGAGAAGATCTCACACTCATCAAAGACCATCATGGAGTCCCCGTATATGAAATCCACATTCCCCTCCACATAACACTTCCTGACATAGACACGGCCTTCACCTCTTCCCCAGAATGTGTCCTGGTTTCCGATCATGCGGCAGTTGTAGAAAGCCAGGCGGTCTCCAGTCACCGAAAGCGCCGTCGCCTGCGAGCGCGAATTTTCACCCGGCTTCTCCCTGATGTTCTGATGTGGATTCAGGAATGTAATATTTACGGCGGTGAAATCATCGGCTTCAATCGTTGTGCTCTGCTTGGGCTGCGGGGTATCGCTGCCGGCATAGTCATCATACCAGATCACCGTCGTCAGCGGATCCTCACCAAGCAGCACGACGTTGTCCTTGCCGCTCTTCAGGATCACTTTCTCATAATACCGCCCCGGACGGATTCTGATTATCCATTTCCCTCTGTCAAAACCTTCAGGCACATCATCAAAAGCCTCTTGTACAGCAGTATAATCTCCGCTCCCGTCCTGGCTGACAACCTTGACTACATCTCCGGCTGTGCCGCACGAAACCGCAAGCAACAAAAAAATAACGTATATAATTCTTTTCATCTCAAAAAAACGGGGTGGCGGATTCAGCGTCACCCCGTGATTGCCTGCGATCTACTTCTGTCTGAAACCGTATCCGTTTGTGATACCCGAATTCTGAAGGTCATTATACCTGTTAGGAATCAGGTAAATCGGAGGATTCTTGGCTGCGTAGTCCTCATCCGTATAACCGCAGAGGAGCTTGGTGGCATAAGAGTCCCTGTAATCATACATGTCGACACCCCAGTTGGTCTGCACATAGCCTTCGGCCTCAAGAGCCTTTGCCTCATCTGAGCCCGGTTCAATATAATTGAAGAGTCCTTTGATGGCGACATTGGTCTCATTGACATCCTTAAAGGCAGCCTGAATCGAGCCCCAGTCATCATGCTGGCCGCGCCAACCCGGGAAAAGGACAGGATCACTCTCATCGCTGCACTGGGCGGTGAGCCTGTATCCATACTGCTTTTTCGCATCCACCATTTTCGTCCACACATAGGCAGGGAGCTCATTCCCGTTTTCAAAACGATAGAAACCGTTCTCGTGGACCCCGTCCACGACAGCCGTCATGAGAGCCCGGTTGTCCACACACGCTTTCGGAAGTTTCCCTGTGCGGACAAGGTCGTGACGACGCATACCCTCTCCGACGAACTCGAGGGCACGTTCGTAAATCACAGCATCGTAGACACTTCCGCACTTCTGTATATAGGATTCGAAGTCAGGATCGGAATTTCCCTTGAAAGCACGGTTGTGTACCAGTGCAAGATACTTCTTTGCTTCCGGGTCATCGCCGAGAGCCGCGCAGACCTCTGCAAGCATAAGGTACGCATCCGATATACGCATGATCGACGCGTTTATACCGGCCATTCCATAAGATGACGTGTTCGGATTGGTCATCTTGTTCCAGTCCCACTTGTTGGTCCCGGGGCCGCACCCTGCTCCCCAGGCGCTTCTGTTGAAAGACTGCATGAGCTCTGTGCCTTTACCGGTACTGCCGGTCACACAGATGGAAGCGTCGCGGCGCATGTCATCATTGTCATAACCGCTGTAGTAGAACCAGGCCTGCACCCTGTCCTGTCCGCATGCTATGCAAGGAGCCCCGTTATTTCCTCCGGATGAAGGACGCCCGATGTAGCCTGGACGGTCAGATCCGCCGGAAGGGTTGGCATAGGCATAAGCGATCTCATAGATTGACTCATCAGCAAGCGAGATGTTGTCACACTGGTGCATCTGGGCGAACGCATACTGGAAAGGGTTGTTGTAACTGCGTCCGGTGCTTTCATTGGAGCGCGGGTCGGACGTGTGCAGGACTACGGAGCCGGAATTCTCATACAAAGAGAGAAGATATGTCCTGGCGACTTCGAAAATCTGCCTCCAGTCGCTCCTCCTTCCGTATACAGCCCCGTCTTTTTCAACGCTCCAGTCGTCGAAACTCAACTTCTGGCCATCTCCGCCGACATAGAAATCCGCACCGAGATCAGTGCGACGGGTGGCATAGCCGCCATTGTAAAGACACAGTCTGGCAATGAGACCCTGGACGTACGTCCTGTTCATGACATCTGCCCTCGCCCCGTTCTCACCCGGACGGAACATGTGAGGCTCGACTGCGCGCAAAGCAGCCGTCTCTTTGTCATATATCGCGAAGCGCGACGTCAAGCCCGTGGCTTTCTCGCCCGCCTTGGTGGCATAAGGGACATCCCCATACCAGCGGCACAGTTCATAATATTGAGTAGCACGGAGCGCGAACGCCTGGCCATATATGTCTGAAAGGACGTTAGGCTCCCCTGTCATGATTTCAGAGAAATTAGGCAGCGCCTCGAATTTCGCTATGAGAGAGTTGCAGATGGCGATTGTCTTGTAGCAGTTCCCGAAGACCTCCGTCCCCTGCCCGGCATTGATATTATAATTGGCCGTACCTCCAGGATAAAAGGCCTTTTCCTGCTGTCCCGCGTCACCTTCGTTCCAGGTGTCCTGACAGTCCTCGATGTCTGAGCCCCAGACTGGAGTCCAAAACCAGCCGACAGAGTGGATGGAGCGGTTGCTCTGCCAAGTCTTGTAGCCATAGTACAGGGCAGCCTTGGCTGATTCCCCGTTGGAGAACACGAAGTCCGCATCTACGACACTCGGAGAATTCGTGTCCAGAAAATTGCCGCATCCGGTGAAGGAAAGTCCCGCAAGAGCGGCCAACATGATGGATTTTATCTTTTTCATCTCGTATGTTCAGTTTGTCAGAAAGTAATGTTTGCGCCGAAAGTGAATGAGCGGGAGCGCGGATACGCACCGTAATCCATGTTCATCGTCGGCAGGCAGTTGAGGCTTCCGCCGAAGTCTATGCGGCCAGAAGTGTAGGTGTTCACCTCCGGATCAAGTCCAGAATAGGACGTGAGGCAGAAAAGATTGCTTGCTGTAAGATAGAAGCGCATCCGCTCTATGCCGATCTTGCGGGAAATCTTATCAGGAAGGGTATACCCTACCGTCAGATTCTGGAGACGGAGATACGAACCGTCTTCGAGCCAGCGTGACTCCGCAATTCCGCTCTGATGATAAGGAGTCGGATACTGCGCTCCCGAATTGAGGCGGTCAAGTTCTTCAGGGTTTGTCACGGCATAGATGTCACCCGAATCATTGATATCATAGACCTTGTACGCATCCGCCATGGTGGCGAGCCTCTGGCGGCCTATGCCATTGAACTCTCCTCCCGACTGCATTATCATCATGTTGACATTGTAGACCTTTCCACCAATTACCCAGTTGAAATTGCTTGAGAAATCCCAGTCGCGCCAATGTGCATTGATGCTGAAACCTCCGGTATGGCGAGGCATGAGCTCGGCTATGTCGGTGACATCATCAAGATTGACCATGCCGTTGCCGTCCACATCTTCAAATTTTGCACATCCGGGGAAAGCGCCCTGTCCGGCAGGGACTTTGAAAGGATGGTTCTGCGTAGCAGTCACAGCCTTGGCAATGTCCGGGACCCCCTCTTTCAAAGAGTACATTCCAGTGGCCGGATCATAGTTGAAGTCTGCCGTGGTGTACCAGCCGTTGCTCTTGAAGCCGCGGACCAGACCTATAGGCCTTCCCACCTCAAGCATATAATCGTTGACCGGCACGGTAGCCGATGACGACCAGTAGGATGAATACTGGTACTGGTCAGCATTGACGAGTTCATCCAGATTGTTGCGGTTGTAATTGTAGAGAGCGTTCACATCCACATGCCAGTCACTGTTCTCCACAAGCACTGCATTGACAGACAATTCAACACCTCTATTTGACGTACGGCCGAAGTTCTGGTATTGGTATGAATATCCCGTGGTGTTGTCCACCGGAACTGCCATAAGAAGATCTTTTGTCGTATTCCAATAGAGCTCGACAGCGCCGTTTACACGTCCGCCCATGAATCCATAGTCGATACCGATATTGCGGGATATGGTTGTTTCCCACTTCAAGTCAGGGTTGGCCAGAAGTCCGTCTGGAGCATAGAATGATATGAACTCTCCCCCGATAGGAATAGTGTTCTGGCTGAGCGGCAATGTTTTCCAAGTCTCTCTCCAGAGATTGGAACTGATATTGTCAGCCCCGGAAGTACCATAAGAGAGACGGAGCTTGAGGTTTGAAAGCCATGACTTGGCATTCTCCATGAACGGCTCGTCTATCACACGCCATGCGGCGGCAGCTGCCGGGAAATAGCCCCAGCGGTTGTTCGGAGCGAATTTGCTGGAACCGTCAGCACGGAATGTGGCAGTGAGCAGATACCGGTCCAAGAAACTGTAGTTGGCACGTCCGAAGAACGACACCGTATGGGACGGCACATTGATGGTGTTGGTAGCGGAGAACTTGCCTGTGGCCATCTGTATCAATCCCATGGCCGTGTCATAGTCAAACGCGTCAGGGTAGCCATTCCCTGACAGGGACGAGCCTTCAGAAGAACTTGAGGCCAACTCGTTTCCGGCCAGAAGGCCTATGCTGTGACGACCACCGAAATCCTTGTTCCAGCTGAGAGTGGTGACAGAGCGGAGCCCCTCACTTATGCTACGCCCGAGAGTGGCCCTCTTCTCCTTGTTGGTATACCCGTTCTCATAATATGTGCTGCGTGATGATCCGCGGCTCATTGACAGCTCGCTACGGGCAGTCAGCCCGTTCACGATTTCCCACGACAGTGCAGCGGAGGCCCTCAGCGAGCGGCTTAGACCACGACTTGTGACATCTTCAGTAAGAAGCACAGGGTTATGGTCCGGATCAATGTTCTCGATACCGAAACTGAATGCTGAAGTCACGTCAGAATAGTCCACACCGCCCAAAGGATTGTCAATAGGACGATAGAAGTAGGCGCTGGAAAGAGTCGAACCGCGTCCGCTCACAGAGCCTTCACGCCCATTTGTATTTGTCTCCACATAACGCGCATCAAGATCGAGGGTGAGCCGTTTCGCAAGCTTCTGACTGACTTTAAGTGCAGCGTTGAAACGGTTGTAGTCAGAATTGATCTTGATACCTTCATCATTGACATATCCGAGCGTGAAATTCACTTTTGTATCCTCGGAGCCTCCACTGATATTCACCGTATGGCTGTGGGAGAAGGCCGTACGGAGAAGGTCATGAGTATAATCATGAGTGGCGACGGACGCATAGTCTTTGAAATGGTTGCCGTAGGCGGTGCCCAGGCCGAAATACTTGGCAAAACCGTCACCGTTGGCAGCACCTCTGGATGTAGCATAACCCCAGTTGAAAAGGAGATAGTCCTGTGCGGACATGGTCTCGAAAGTCCTGGCGACATTCTTCACCTGGACATAGCCGTCATACGAAACCTTCACCCTTCCTGCCTTCGCAGACTTTGTGGTGACCAGTATGACACCGTTTGCGCCTCGTGCACCATATATGGCAGTGGAAGACGCATCCTTGAGAACGTCTATGGACTCGATCTCAGACGCCGGGATATCGCTTATCCCACCTACCGGAAGCCCGTCCACTATATATAAAGGTTCATTTGACTGGGTGATAGATCCTCCACCACGGACACGCACCGACACTGAAGCACCCGGACGTCCGTCTTCGGAAACGACATTGACACCGGAGAGACGGCCTTGGAGGGCTTGTGATACATTTGACACCGGGTTTGAAGCAAGTTCAGAGCCTTTTACGGAAGAGACCGCACCAGTAAGGTCACGACGCTTGACAGAGCCGTATCCGATCACGACCACATCGTCCAGCATAGTGTTGTCCGTTTCGAGCACAACCACCACAGGAGAGGCCACGGCGGTGATGACCTTTGTAACATATCCTATGGATGAGACAGTAAGCCTGTCAC
>CAKUYG010000130.1 GCA_934702165.1 uncultured Bacteroidales bacterium
TGCTGATGGTCTGGTAGATGAGGTTCTGCGCCATGTCCCCGGCGCCGAAGCCTATCCTCTGGAGCCAGCTCAGCTTGTAGAAGCCGCTTGACTGGGAATTTGTTTGTGTCATGATTATCTGGTTTTGTTGTTGTCTGAAATCGCTCCGGCTACTCTGTATCCGAGAGTCTTTTTGTCCTGTGGATGGATGTCGTTCCATTCTCCGAGGTCTGAATTGTGCACCAGGACAGCCCCTTCCACTTCCTCCGCGGTCCTGCGCTGCTCGGCCTGCACCCTGTTCCAGCCGTAGTCGGGGCCTTTCCTCTCAGAGTGCTGATATGAGGCGAGTTCCACGATGTAGAACGGCAGGCTCTCATCGCCAAGTTGCACCCTCCAGTCATTGATCATGGCTTCGAGAAGTTCGCCGTATTGTGCCGCGTTCCCCTCGTTGCTTTCTCCCTGATACCATATCACGCCGTCAAACGAGTACCTGTGCAGCGGGGCGATCATCCCGTTGTAGAGGCCTGAAGGCATATACTGGAGGAAAATCTCCTTATCCCTGGCGGGCATTCTCCTCGCGTAGCTGTGCTCCCAGCCGTCAAGGAGCGGAATTTCACCCTCCGCCGTCTCAAGGCTGTAGCGTTTGTCCGGGATGAACTTCGCTTCCGAGTCCACTCCGAAGGAGTAGAGATGTAGTTCTATGAGATTGTCCCCAACCTTTAGAAACTTCTTGGGAATGCGGTAGTTGCGTGGCGGATAGCGGTAGGCTGTGGTGCCGGCGGAGTGGCCGTTGACAAACACCGAATCGGCATCCACGATGGCTCCGAGGTGCAGGACGGCGTCAGAAGAGGCTTGCTTGGCGTCGAGCGTGACGTGTCTGCGGAAAAGATGTCCCCCGTACCAGTCCTTGCCTCTGCTGTCGGTGGCCCATTTTTTCGAGAAGATGTCGGCCTCGGACCACTGCGGAGCCGGTTCCGGTTTCTGCGAATAGGCTTCCCACCATGCGGAGTAGACTTCGGAGGCCGCCTCCCTCAGGCTGTCCCTGTATGCATCGTCCTTGAGCGGGGCCAGTGTTTCCAGAGCATATTCGGGGAGAATCTCCTCCCTCATCCACGCCTCTATCGGCGAGCCGCCTACGGCAGGCCTTACCATTCCCACCGGCACCCCTGTCTTTTCGTGCAAGGCTCTTGCCGTGAAATAGCACAATGCGCTCCAGGCGAGGGCGGTGCTGTCGGAGTCCAATACTTCCCAACGGCTGTGGGGGAGTGAGTCGAGCGGGCCATGAAAATCATAGCTATATGGGATGGCCATGTAGCGTATATCGCTGTCGGAAAATCCTTTGATGTCGTCTGCCACCACATCCAGACAGCGCCTGACGGGCAGCTCCATGTTTGACTGCCCTGAGCACAGATACACATCTCCGACGAGGATGTCCTCCACAGTCTTGTCTCCGGCCTTGAGAGTGAACGGACCTCCGGCCTGGCCGGAAGGGAATTTCAGTTCCCATTTGCCGTCCTTGTCAGCTTTGGTGCTGTATGAGCCCCCGCGCCATTCCACTTTGACCGTCTCCTGTGGGGAACTGCTGCCCCACAGCGTGATATCCCTGTCTCTCTGGATTACCGCATGCTCGGAGAAAAGGTCTGGGAGGGTGACTTCGGCCGGTCCTGAACAGGCTGCGGCAAGGAGTGTCATCAGTGTCAGTGCTATCTGTGGTTTCATGATGACAAATATACCCAAAAGCCGCGGCTTGCCGTGTCCGTGATGTTTCCCCCTTTTCGGCTACGGTTACAAGAGCCGTTCCGATGTTACATTTTATTTTTAACCATGTAACATATCCGTGTTACACCTGTCTCCAGTCGCTGCCGAGGAGCTTGTCCAGGGTCGCCGGGTCCTTGCACCCGCGATATTTTGCCAAAAACTCCTTCGGAGTCATGCCGAAGTAATCGTGGAACGAGCAGGTGAAATATGAAGGGGACGAGAACCCTGTGCATTCCGAGACATCGGATATGTTGGCATCGTTGTGTATCAGCAGGTATGCCGCATGTTTCATCCTGATGGAGCGTATGAGGTTGCCCGGTGAGATGTTGATGGTGTCCTTGAGCTTGCGGTTGAGGTGGACGCGGCTGATCCCGGCTTCACGGCTCAGTCCGGCCACCGTGAAATCGGGATTCCCTATGTTGCGGTGGATGATGGCTATCACATCGTCGATGAAGTTGCCGGGCTTGCCATCCAGTTTGATCTGATCGTAGTCGCAATGGATTTCGTTGGCGCATTTGTTGCGTATGGTCTCTCTGGCGGCGATAGCGTTGGAGAGGCTTCCTCTCAGCCTCTCGATTGATACGGGCAGTTTCAGGTAGAGGTCGGCTCCGATTCTTGTGCTTTCTTCTGCGCTCTCCTCGTCATTGCTGGAACTCAGTATGATGACCGGGATGTGGTTGGTGCCCGGATTGTGTTTTATCTTTGAACACAGTTCGAGGCTGCCGGACCCTGAAGAGTCGAGCCCGGTGATGACGGCGTCCGGGACGGTAGTGGATATGATGCCCCAGGCGTTCCTGCTGTCTGCGCATGTCCTTATATTGTACTGCCTGCGGAGGGCGGACTTTATGTAATTGCGGATGTCGCTGTCGAATCCTGCAACCACCACTGTCTTGCGGTACTTATGTTCTCTCTCGTCTTCTTTTTCGGATCCCTCTTCTGCTTCGTGAGTTTCCGAATACCTGGTGTAAAGCTCTTTGTGCCTCTCGGTAGGGCTGAGTTCGGCTGCCGTCAGGTGATCGCAGCCGCAAGGGAGCCGTAGGAAGAGCATCACCCCGCCGTCCATGTTGGCCGCGCTGAGCTCACCATGCTGGAGAACGGCCAGGGAACGTGCCAGGTACAGCCCCGGCCCGTCTCCCTTCCGGGAGAACATCTTGCCCAGGTCGCATGGCATGGTGCTGCTGTGGAAGATGCTGATGGTCACTTTGCCGTCTTCTGCCGGAGAACTGACGGCGACCTGTATGCGCCCGGAATCCGGAGTGTGCTTCAGTGCACTTGAAAGCAGATTGAATATTATCTTGTCGAAGTGGCCCTGGTCAATCCACAGGTGCAGTTCCGGCTGACCGGTGGAAAAGTCAAGCGAGATGTGTCTTGCCTGCGTGCTGCCGCTGAAAGAGCGGAGTATGTCTTGTATGAAGTATACTATGTCCGTCTTCCTGAAGTGGAACTCGAGTTCTCCGCTGTCAAGCCTGTGCAGGTCCGACATCTGGTTGAGGGAGCGGATGATACGTTGGCAGTTGCGGCACATCATGTTGTAAAGGTCTTTCTTCTTCGGGTCTTTTTCATTCTCGCGGAGCTCCTGAAGGGGGGACATCACCAGAGTCATCGGGGTGCGGATCTCCTCGGAGAGGTCGGAGACCATCTGGAGCTTGAAATCTTTCACTCCGGACTCTTTTTCCCTGCGGCGCAACGCCCTGCGGTTTGAGAAGTCAAGAGCGACAAACCATAGGGCCGCCATGATTATCAGGCAGTAGATGGAATAAGACCACCATCTCCTGTACCACGGGGACGTGATTTTGAGCGGTATGGAGTACTCGGAAGATCTGGATGGCATATTGGCGTTTGCTGCCTTTATCCTGAGCGTATACCGGCCTGCCGGAAGGCTTTCCCTGCTGATCTTCCTCTCTCCTGGCGGGATGCTGATCCAGTCCTTGTCCCTTCCCTCAAGCATGTATGAGCATACGATCTTTCCGGGGCTTGTATATTCGAGTACGGTAAAGTCGGCTTTGAAACTGTTGAAGCCTCCTGGAAGCTCCATGCTCCCGGACAAGACAAGGTTGGTGCCACCGTTTATGCCGCTTCCCGCTGCCAGCCCTGTCAGGATCACCGGTGCGGCCTCCCCGTCAGGCTCTTCAATATCTTCCGGGCGAAAGACAGTAAGCCCTGTGGTGCTCCCGAATATCAGCCTTCCGCCTTCTGCTTCGCAGGCTGCGCGGTACGCGAATTCATCGTCTTTGATGCCGTCTTCTTTTGAGTAGCAGGAGAATCTCGATTCAGCAGGCAGGTACTTGCACAATCCTCTGGTGGTCGAGATCCAGAGGTTGCCGTCGCCGTCTTCCAACATGCTGCAGATGACGTTGCCCGGAAGTCCGTCGTCTGTCGAGTATCTTTTGGAGCTTCCCGTGTTGTGTCTGAACAGGAACAGCCCGTCGGACGTACCGGCCCACATGCCGCCGTCAGAACTCTCATATATGCAATGTATCATGGCGGTGGAGCCTGCGGACAGGCTGTCCATCGAGGATCGGTCCGCCATGGGATCGTATTGCAGCAGACCTCCGCTGACGCCGGCCCGGACTTTGCCGTCGCTGCCGATGTGCAGCGTGGAAATACGGAGGCTTCCGTCTGCCGCCATACTTGTTTTGCCGGTGGCCGGGGATATGATTATCATTCCGTCTCCGGAAGAGCCCACGTAGAGGCGGTCGCGTTTGCTGTCATATTCGAGGTCGGTGATCATGCAGCCGGCGGGCACGTCTTCCGAGGTGAAGCGCCTTATGTCGCTGTCTTTCCCTTTTACAAGGATTCCATCGCTTGTGCCTATCCACAGGTTTCCGTAACGGTCTGTCTCCAGGCTGGTTATGATTCCGTCTGGCAAGGTGGAGTTGGCGCTGGAGTAACTGGTCCTCTTGCCGTGACTGTCTATGTTGATGAGGCCTTTGGTGGACGAGCCGGCCCAGACGGAACCGTTCCGGCCTATGGCGAGGGCGGTGATGCAGCTGGATGTGCTTATCCGCTTGAACCCGTAGATGGGCCGCGGGATCACAACTGCTCCGGACAGATATGCTCCGATCCAGAGGTTGCCCTGCCTGTCATACATCAGGCTCCGGACTTTCCATTTGCCGGCCCCTCCCGGCAGGCTGCTTCTGTCAAAATCCTCCATGACATCACGCTTCAAGTCGTAGAGCAGCAGGCCGTGTCCATCTGTGCCGAGGAGGTAGCGGCTGCTGTCCCGGCTGAAGGTATGATCCTTTATGATGGCGGAGATGCCGCCTTTTCGTGCCTGTGGGTCTTGGCTGCGGCGGACAGGCCCGCCCGGCGTGTCCTGGATCAGCAAGCCGGCGTCTGTGCTGCCTATGAGGACGGCACCGCTCTGCTGGTCTTCGTAGAAGCAGTTGACTCGCGGCTCGGAGGGGATGGACGCCGGGAGCGGGATGTGGGATACGGTTCCCCCGGCTCCATCTATGACACAGAAACCGCCCTGGGAAAAGGCGGCCCATACCCTTCCCTTTGAGTCGGCGTACAGCTTGCTTACTTGCAGTGAAGGCAGGGCAGCGTTGATCCTCGCCGTCCTGATGCTGTCCGGCTTCCCGGTGAGAGCATCGCTTATCAGTATGCCGTAGGTGCCTCCTGACCAGATTTCGTCCCTTCCTTTGTATTCTGCTGCCGTAGTGCAGTAATTATCATTTACCGTTCGGAATGTCCTCTTGGCGGGGTCGGATGCCTGAAGCCCTTCTGCGGTCCCCACCCAAAGTGCGCCATGGCTGTCTTCCATCGCAGACAGGGTCTGGCATCCGGCTATTGATCCGCTGCCTTCCGGTTGCATGGTCTGGAAAGCACTGCCGTCGAATCTGGTCAGGCCGTCTTCTCCGGCGATCCAGATGAACCCGGTCCTGTCCTGGCATATCTCTGAGATCCGGCTGCCCGGGAGTCCCTCTGTGGTGCTGTATATCCTTGATCTTTGGGCATAAGCTGGCAGACATGCTGCCAGTGCGATTGTGACGATCAGTGCATTACGGCAAAGTTCTTTCATAGTGTAAATATAACCATAATTTTTCTTTCTTCTTCAAATTGAGTATATTGCAGTCGAAAATCCCTATTTTTAAAACTTTACGCTTATGAAAAGAACGATTGTTGCCATTCTTGTCGCCGTGCTGGCGATGACGGCCAATGTCAGTACATCCTCTGCCTGCACAGGCATCACCCTCAAGTCTGCAGACGGCTGCACTGTGGTGGCCCGCTCCATCGAGTGGGCCGCATCTGACAATCATGGACGCTATGTTGTAGTCCCGAGGGGCTACGAGTGGCGTTCGATGGTTCCAGGCGGAGGGTACGGCCGGAGCTTTGC
>CAKUYG010000131.1 GCA_934702165.1 uncultured Bacteroidales bacterium
GAAGTGATGGATATGGTTCTCCACTACAGCATGACAGTGATGTTCGTGGGGTACGACGGAATGTGCGAACACCACGATAAAAGCCAGCAGGCAGAAGCAGAGAGAAATTGTCTTATTTCGACCCATCCTCGCAAATATAGCGATTATTCCGGATTTTTTGCGTAAGTTTGTACAGGTAGCGACTTTTACCTTAATCTATATGGACAAATTCACAGAAAACTACATCGATCGCTTCATGTCGGAGCTGATCGCCCGCAACCCCGGTGAGAAAGAGTTCCACCAGGCGGTGAGAGAAGTGGTTGAGAGCGTGGCCTCCTACGTGACGGCTTACCCGCACTTCATCGACCTCAAGATCCTCGAGAGAATGACTGAACCTGAGCGTATCGTCATCTTCCGTGTCCCGTGGATGGATGACAGGGGCGAGATCCACATCAACCGCGGTTTCCGCGTACAGATGAACAGCGCCCTCGGTCCGTACAAGGGCGGCATACGTTTCCACGCCAGCGTCAACCTCAGCATCATGAAGTTCCTCGCTTTCGAGCAGGTCTTCAAAAATTCCCTTACGACCCTCCCGATGGGCGGCGGTAAGGGCGGCTCCGACTTCAGCCCACGCGGCAAGTCTGATGCCGAGGTGATGCGTTTCTGCCAGAGCTTCATGACCGAACTTTACCGTCATATCGGTCCGAACACCGATGTGCCGGCAGGTGATATCGGCGTTGGCGGACGCGAGATCGGCTTCCTTTTCGGGCAGTACAAGCGGCTCCGTGACGAGTTCACCGGTACGCTTACCGGTAAGGGACTCGGGTGGGGCGGAAGTCTCCTCAGGCCTGAAGCCACCGGATATGGGGTGTGCTACTTCGCCCAGGAGATGCTCGCCATGAAGGGGGAGTCATTTGAAGGCAAGACGGTGCTGGTGTCCGGCTCCGGGAATGTGGCGCAGTACGCCGCGCAGAAGGCCATGAGACTGGGGGCCAAGGTCGTTACGCTTTCTGATTCCGATGGTTTCGTACATGACCCGGACGGGCTTGACGAGGAGAAGCTGAATTACGTGCTCAACCTCAAGAACGTGCGCCGCGGCCGCATCAGCGAATATGCCAAGCAGTACCCCGGTGCCAAGTATTACCCGGGGGAGAGGCCTTGGGGAATAGCATGTGACATTGCGCTGCCATGCGCGACACAGAATGAGATCGAGGCCGCGGATGCGGAGCGCCTGCTCAAGGGCGGGTGCGCCTGCGTGGTGGAAGGAGCCAATATGCCGACAACCCCTGAGGCCATAGCACTCTTCCAGAAAGCACGGATCCTCTACTCCCCAGGCAAGGCGTCAAACGCCGGCGGGGTGGCCACATCCGGACTCGAGATGACACAGAACTCGATACGTCAGAAGTGGAGCGCCGAAGAGGTTGATGCCCAGCTGCACCGTATCATGTCCGATATCCACGCTTCCTGCCTCAAGTACGGCAGAGAAGAGGACGGGTACATCAACTATGTCAAGGGCGCCAACATTGCAGGCTTCATCAAGGTGGCCAACGCGATGGCGGACCAGGGGCTCGTGTAAACTCAGGACCGGATGAGCAACCAGCAGGACTATACCAGACTCATGACCAGGAGAATACGCCGTATTCTCCTGGTCTGCAACAACTACGACAGTTTCTCCCTTGAGGAGGACGGGCATATCGAAGAACAGATCAGCCAGGAATATGCGGAGCTCAATTTGAGCAACCCGCCGTCCATCCTCCGGGCCGAATCCACCATCGACGCCCTGGAGGTGCTGAAGGGAGATGGCGGGCAGTTCGATCTCATCATCACCATGTACAATGTCGGGGAACTTGACGTGTTCGGGTTCTCCCGTCAGGCTAAGGACCTGAGGCCGGAGACTCCGATAGTGCTGCTGAGCGCATTCTCGCGTGAAATCTACCGCAACATCGAGAACAGCGACCGCTCCTGCATCGACTACGTCTTCTGCTGGAACAGCAGCACCGACATCATCATCGCCATCGTCAAGTTGCTCGAGGACAGGCTCAACGCGGACCAGGACATACTGGAGATGGGAGTACGGGCCATCCTGCTGGTCGAAGATTCGGTGCGCTACTATTCAACCTACCTGCCGCTGCTCTACAAACTTGTCCTCCAGCAGAACAGCGAGGCCGTGCGTGACGCCCTCAACGAAGAGCAGCAGGTCATGCGCAAGCGCTCAAGGCCGAAGATCCTGATGGCCACCAACTACGATGACGCCGTCTCACTGTATGAGCGTTACAAGTCAAACATCATCGGTGTCATCTCGGATGTGGGCTTCGTGGTCCACAAGGGCGACAGGCCCGAGAATGAGAAAAGCGATGCCGGTGTCAGCCTGTGCAAACTGATAAGAGAAGACAATCCGACGATGCCTTTTCTGATGCAGTCCTCGCAGGAGAGCATGCGGGCCGTGGCGGAGCAGCTCGGGGTGGGCTTTGTGCGCAAGACTTCCAAGACCCTCACACATGAAGTCAGCGAGTACATCGGCCGCGAGTTCGGATTCGGGGACTTCATCGTCACGGATCCGGAGACCGGACAGGAACTGGCCCGAGCCCGCGACCTTTACGAGTTCGAAAAGGTCATCGCCACCATGTCCGACAGCGCGCTGCGCTATTTCGCGGACAAAAACTACATCTCCCGCTGGCTTTACGGACGCGGACTCTTCCCTATAGCCGATCTTTTCCGTCCCATACGCATCGGGGCGGACGCGGATGTGGAGCAGGTAAGGGAGATGAACCTCAGGAAGATTCATGATTACCGGATCAACCAGGGGCTGGGGGTGGTAGCCAAGTTTGACCGTTCCACCTACAACGATGCCATCTGGTTCGCCCGGGTGGGCAACGGCTCTCTGGGCGGGAAGGCCAGAGGCCTGGCTTTTCTCAACCATATCCTCCAGAAATACGATCTGTACGACAGGTGGGAGGAAGTCCGGGTGCTGGTGCCCCGTACCCTTGTGATCACAACGGAGTATTTCGACCGCTTCATAATAGAGAACGGCCTTCAGTATGTCATCAATTCGGATCTTTCCGATGCTGAGATCCTCTCCGAGTTCGTGGCTTCCACGCTTCCGGCCGAATTGACAGAGGATTTGAGGGTGTTTATCCGCAATGTGCGCAAACCGCTGGCGGTGCGTTCTTCTTCCAAACTGGAAGATTCATATTATCAGCCTTTTGCCGGTGTGTATTCGACTTATATGGTCCCGCACACCGAAAACGAGGATCAGGAGCTCCGCCTGCTCTCAAAGGCTATCAAGAGCGTGTATGCGTCGGTCTATTTCGCCTCCTCAAGAGGGTATATAGTCTCCACCTCCAACGTGATTTCTGAGGAGAAGATGGCCATCGTGCTGCAGGAGGTCTGCGGCAGCGAGGACGGAGGATACTATTTCCCGACATTCTCCGGCGTGGCCCGTTCCCTCAACTTCTATCCGATCGGGTATGAAAGACCGGAGGATGGAGTGGCCAAACTGGCGTTCGGGCTCGGCAAGGCTGTCGTGGACGGAGATCAGGTGCTGCGATTCTCACCGAAGTACCCGCGCAATGTCCTGCAGACCTCGACTCCGGATCTCACGATGCGGGAGACTCAGCAGGCGATGTATGCCCTGAATCTCCAGCCGGACAAGTTCAAGACCTCCGTTGATGACGCGATCAACATAGAGAGGATACCGATCTCGGACTGTGGGGGTTTCCGCGCTCTGTCCAAGGTCGTCTCGACCTGGGATTATGAAAACCAGAGAATAGTCGATTCGCCTGTGCCGCAAGGGCCGAAATTCGTCACTTTCGCGCATATTCTCAAGTACAACACCTTTCCGCTTGCGGACATACTCAATGAACTCCTAGAGATTACGCAGCGCGAGGTGAAGTGCGGGGTGGAGATAGAGTTCGCCGCAAATCTCGACAGGAACGGGAGCAAGCGTATGTTCGACATCTTCAATGTCCTGCAAATAAGGCCGATCTCCGCTGACGGGATGTATTGCAGCATGGACTGGAGCAAGGTGGATGACAGCGAAGCCATAATACGTTCAGGCAGCGCCATCGGCCCCGGCCGCATAGGCGGGATCCGGGATGTGATATATCTGCGCAAAGAGTCCTTCGATGTGCTGAAGACCCGGAAGATGGCGGAAGAAGTCACCGCGCTCAACCTTGAGATGCGTGCAGAGAAACGGAACTACATCCTGATAGGCTTCGGACGTTGGGGCTCAAGCATACCTTCTCTCGGCGTGCCGGTCAACTGGAGCGACATTTCTGAGGCCAAACTGATAGTGGAGTGCTGCCTTGACAATTTCAGGATAGATCCGAGCCAGGGAACACATTTTTTCCAGAACATGACCTCGTTCAATGCCGGTTATGTCAATGTCAATCCTTACGCCCGTCCGGGGGAGATATGTGATACTGATTATCTCGACTCTGTTGAGGCCGTATATGAAAGCGAACTCGTACGTCACGTGCGCTTCGGGCAGGATCTGCTTGTCTGTGCCGACGGGCGTGAAAGTCGTGCAGTGGTCGCTTTACAGAAAAAAGAGGGCGCTTAAGCCCTCTTTTTTATAAGGTATTCTGCAATCTGGATGGCGTTGAGCGCGGCTCCTTTGCGGATTTGGTCTGCTGACAGCCAGAGTGTAAGGCTGCGGTCATCGCTGATATCCTTGCGGATACGGCCCACGAAGACGTCATCCTTGCCGGCAGTGTAGAGAGGCATAGGGTATTTCAGCTGCGAAGGGTCATCACACAGGGTTATGCCCGGGGCTGCTGCGAGTGCGTCCTGGACTTGCTTCACTTCAAGCGGTTTTTCGGTCTCTATCCATACGGCTTCGGAATGCGAGCGCAGCGACGGCACCCTCACGCAGGTGGCGGAACACTTGATGTCCGAGTGGAGAATCTTGCGGGTTTCATTGAACATCTTCATCTCCTCCTTGGTGTAGCCGTTGTCCTGGAAAATATCGATCTGCGGGATCACGTTGTATGCGAGCTGGTACTGGAACCTGCTCACTGTGGCCTGTCTGCCGGAAAGCACTTCCCGGTATTGCTCTTCGAGTTCGGCCATGGCCTGCGCTCCGGCCCCCGATGCTGACTGATAGCTGGCCACGCGTACTCTGCGTATGTGGGACAGTTTTTCTATCGGCTTGAGCACTACCACCATCATTATGGTGGTGCAGTTCGGGTTGGCGATAATGTGCCTTGGGGCGTCAAGCGCGTCCTCGGCATTGCACTCCGGCACCACGAGGGGGACGTCGGAGTCCATGCGGAAAGCGCTTGAGTTGTCGATCATGGTCGCTCCGTATCGGGTGATGGTATCGGCGAATTTTTTCGAAGTGCCGGCGCCGGCTGATGCGAAGACATAATCCACGTCCTTGAAATCGTCGTTGTCCTGAAGGAGTTTGACTTCCAACTCCTTGCCCTTGAAACTGTATTTGCTTCCGGCACTGCGTTCCGAGCCGAAAAGCAGAAGTTTATCGACAGGGAAGTTCCGCTCTTCGAGCAGGCGGAGAAGTTCCTGTCCTACTGCGCCGCTGGCGCCTACTATTGCTACGTTCATCTTTTTATATGTTTGCTGGGCCTATAGCCCGCTAAAAAGTAAAAAGCCTTGATGAAGAAACCCTTACCTGGGCTTGGTAATGTCAGAGATTCTACCTAAATCAGTACTTGCAAAATCAACCATATAAGCGAACACTGACATGGCGAAGATACAACTTAAATCTGAAACATCAACCCTTTCGGGGGACATTTCCCCATCCTCGACATTTAATTAGGCGAGAAAAGCCGTCAACAGGCCGGGGGTGTCAAAAATGTTTTGCTTTTTGCGGAATTTAGGGTAATCAGAAAAATGACTAAATTTGTGAGATTGTAGTTTTTGCGAAGAGATGGAATCGAGAAGAACTGAGTCGGAATCTCCTCTGAACGAATTTGTCAGCGGGATCAAGGCTATCATAGATGGAGCGCGCAGCAACGCAGTTCGCAGCGTGGACTTTTGCCGCGTGCGGATGTATTGGGCCATCGGTCAGCGAATCACCGAGAAAGAGCAGCAGGGGAAAGAGCGTGCCGACTACGGGACTTATCTCATCAGAAA
>CAKUYG010000132.1 GCA_934702165.1 uncultured Bacteroidales bacterium
TCTCGGCTATGCGCAGCTGGCGCTTTCCGGCCTTTGACACGACCTCACCGAGGGTATCCTTGACATCCTCCTTGTCGAAGAGGATGTGCAGTCCCTTGAATGAAGCGTCGTATGGGGTAAGGCAGCAGTAGTAGAGAGGAATCGTGTGCATCCCCTCCTCCGGCATGTCGGTCTGGGTGAGCACTGCGGTGAGCTCACGGGCGCGGTCGTTGCGGAAATTGTAGAAAATCACCGCATCGCCCTCCTCGACCCTGGCGAGAGGCGCTCCGTCCTTCGTGATCACGACTGGCTTGATGAACTCGTCAGTGACATCGGCATCGTACGAAGCCTGAATGGCAGCCGTGGCGGAGGTAAACTCGGCACCCTTGCCCTCCACCAGCATGTCGTAGGCCTCTTTGACACGGGCCCAGCGCTTGTCGCGGTCCATCGCATAGAAGCGTCCGCAGACAGTGGCCACCTTGCCGGTGCTCTGCGCCATCTTCTCCTCAAGTTCCTTGACAAAACCCAGTCCGCTGTGCGGGTCGGTGTCTCGACCGTCCATAAAGCAGTGCACAAAGACATCCTCAAGCCCCTCCTGCTTTGCTACAGAGAGGAACTCATAGAGATGGTCAAGAGAAGAATGAACGCCACCGTGGGAGCAGAGCCCGAAGAAATGGAGCTTCTTCCCGCTCTTCTTGACATAGTCATAGACAGCCTTGATCTCCTTGTTGTCCAAGAGCTTGTGATCCCTGCATGCCATATTGATCTTTACCAGATCCTGATAAACCACGCGTCCGGCGCCGAGGTTGGTGTGCCCGACTTCGGAGTTGCCCATCTGCCCTGCCGGCAGGCCGACATACTCCCCGCAGGCCTGGAGGTGGGAGAACGGATACCTCGCACGAAGCCTGTCAATATACGGAGCCCCCTGAGTATATATTGCATTGGAGTGATCGTGACGGCCTTCTCCCCAGCCGTCAAGTATCATCAAAAGTACTTTCTTGTTTTCCATTGTGAATTGTATTAGTCAATCAATCCTCTTCCGCGCAGCATGGCAGCCGAGTCCGGCTCACGTCCGGCGAAAGACTTGAAGAGCACCATCGGCTCCTCGGAGCCGCCCTTCTCAAGGAAAGTCTCCTTGAACTTCTTGGCAAGCTCCAGATCCCACACCCCATTCGGAGAAGCCTCGAAGATGCTGAACGCGTCCTTGTCGAGAACCTCGGCCCAAAGGTAACCGTAGTAACCGGCATTGTAGCCGCTGCCGCCGAAGATATGGTTGAAGTAGGTGCTGCGGTAACGCGGTGCGATCTCCGGGATGAGCCCCATCTGAGCGCATGCTTTCTTTTCGAAACTGTCGATATCGACACCCTCCACACTGCTGAGCTCGTGCCACTTCATGTCGAGGATGGAGGCGGCGCAGAGTTCGGTGGTCATGAAGCCCTGGTTGAACTTGAGCGCGTTGTTGATCTTCTCGACCAGCGCGGCAGGAATCACCTCTCCCTTGTCGTTCTTGGCGTACTGGGCGAGGAGTTCAGGCTGGAAAGCCCAGTTCTCGTTGAACTGTGAGAACATCTCCACGAAGTCACGGGTCACGTTGGTTCCGCTCACAGAAGGATAGTGGCACTTGGACAGAAGCCCGTGCAGGGCATGGCCGAACTCGTGGAACACGGTCTGCACCTCGTCGATGCTCAAGTACTCGGAGAGATTGCCCACATTGACGATGATCGGGCGGACATCGTTGCCTTGAGCGTCAACGTACTGCTCACGGATGTTGTTCATCCATGCGCCGCCCCTCTTGCTCTCGCGAGGGAAGTAGTCCGTGGTGAAGATGCCGATGAGCGAGCCGTCGTCCGCCGTGACCTTGTAGGTGGTGACCTTCTCCGGGTTGTATGACGGCACGCCTTCGAGTTTCTCCATATTGACCCCGTAGAGGGTCTTGGCTGCGATGAACACACCGTTCACCACATTGTCTATCTTGAAGTAAGGGCGGGTCTGGGCCTCGTCGAGGTCATACTTGACCTTGCGGACCTTCTCGGCGTAGTACCACCAGTCCCAAGGCTCGATCTTGGAACCGGCTGGGAGTTTGCCGTCCTTTATGTCCTGGTCCATGACGGCCTGCATGTCGGCGAGCTCGACCTGTGCCTTGGCAACTGCGGCCTTCATGATGCCCGCGAGGAAATTGTCAACGGTCTGGGGGTCGTGGGCCATCTTGTTGGCGAGGGTGTAGGCGGCAGGATTGTCGTAGCCGAGGATCTTCGCCTTCTGGATGCGCTTGTCGAGGAGTTCGAGGATGAGGGCGCGGTTGTCATTGGCATTGCCGTTGTGTCCGCGCATGGTGTAGGCCTCGTTGTATTGGCGGCGGAGTTCACGGTCTTCAGTGGATGTCATCTTCTCCGGGTAGGAGGACACGCTGAATCCGAACTTCTCGCTGAAAGCGTTGGACTCGGCGAGGATGTTGTTGCCTATTTTCTGGGTGAGTTCGGCCATGCGGGAGTTGATCTCGCGGAGTTTGGCCTGCTGCTCCTCAGGAAGGCCGATGCCTTCGCGGGCGAAGCTGTCATAGTGCTTCTTAAGTACCATCTGCTGCTCCCTGGTGAGGGAGGACTGGTCGGCGTTGTAGACTGCGGCCACACGGTTGTAGAGGGCCTTGTTGAACGAGATGTTGTCGCTGTGCTCGCTGAGCATAGGGATGGCCTCGTCCTGCACCGCGTCGAGAGCATCGCTGCGGTCGGTCTCGCTCACATTGAAAAGCACGCCCTGCACACGGCTGAGGGTGCGGCCGGAGAGTTCCAGCGGAGCGATGGTGTTGTCGAATGTCGGGGTGTCAGGGTTGGAGACGATTGCCTCGATCTCAGCGTTCTGCTCCTCGATCCCGGCCTTGATGGCCGGTATGTAGTCTGATGTCTGGATCTTGTCGAACGGAGGGATTCCATAAGGGGTATCCCACTCCGCAAGGAACGGATTAGTTCTGCTGCAAGCTGTCATTGCCAATGCGATTGCTGCGATTGAAAGGATTTTTTTCATATACTTTATGATTTATTTCCACCATTTGTCCACGGCAGCCTCCACCTTGTCAGACTGGTCCTTACCGACGACGGCAGGCAGGTTGACGAAGAAGTCTATGCCGAGCTTCTCCTCAAGGGCGTCGATGGTCATGGACTGGGCCATGATGGCGGTTGTGCTGTTATCATAGCCCTTGTGGTCAAACCAGAACGCGATCCCGAGATACTTCCCGGCTTCGCCGAAACCGGAAGCCTTGTATGCAAGCAGGGCCTTGTAGTATCCGACCGGGACAGGAATCTGCGCCCCGACATTGTCACGGGCATATTCGGTGGTTCCGCGCCAATCGGCTCCGGTCACCACATAGAGAGTGTCGGTCTTATAGCTCCAGTCGCGAACCATCTCCTCAAGGCTAGCCCAGGCTTTCTCATTGAGCTCGCCGCGCTGCGGGGTCATGTTGGTGAAATAGAAGGTCGTCTCGTTGGCCCCTGGCAGATACCGGTCAGCTGACGGGAGCTGGTGCCCCCTCTGGTAGCCACCGCCGAAGCCGCTGTAGAGGATCGGCTGGTAGGCCTGCGGAACCTTAGGGTCGAGCCCCCACTCATCGGTGCGGGAACCGGAACCCTTGAGGGCCTTGTTGAGAGGGTACGCCACCCACTTTGACAATTTCGCCTGCGGATCGAGGTAGAATGAGTAGTTGCGTACTTTCCTGCCGTTGAGACTCATGTCGTGGGTGAAGTAATAGAGATCCTTGTCCGCAGTTGCCGGAAGTTCGAGCCATGCGGCCGGGGTATCCGGAACGAGTACTGTCGAATTGCGCTCCTGTGTCAAGGTCACGTTGAACTTCTTGCCGGCACTGCTGAGAATGACGGTGCAGCTGCGCTCGTTCCCCGTGTTCGCCTCCCATGAGAGTTCGATCCCGGAGACGGAACCGCTGCCCTCCGCCTGGCTGACGGAAGCCCATGTCTCGGAAAGGGAGATGGTCCATGAGGTGTAGGATGTCACCTTGATGAACTGGGAGCCCGCATCCGCCCCGAGGGCAGTGCGCGGTACAGAAAATGCGACTTCTCCCTCCGTCTCCGGCTTGCTGCAGGAGACGAGAGAGAGAAGAAGCAATATTACTGGAGCGGTCTTATTCAGCGGCCACATAGATTACTTTTGAAATCTGGATAAATCCGTTCTTGCCCTCGCTGCTCATTTTGCAGTCGAAAGTAAGCTTGTAGTAGAGTCCGGCAGCCTGTGAAGCGGCAGGGATGGTGAAACTCATCTCGCCCTGGGCTATCGCGCCGTCAGGTTCAAGAGTGCAGACTTCCTTGGTGAAACCCTTGTCCGAGCAGACGGAAAGCTTGATGGAGTTGACATCAGCGGCGGTCACCTTGTCCAGACGCATCAGGACCTTGGCCACCTTGGCAGCAATCGGAGTCTCGCCTGCGATGGAAGCCACAGAAGCAGCCTTCTTGCGTCCGCAGCGGACATAGGTCCAGCCGTCCCAGTTGTAGTTGTTAAACTCTGTCATGGCGAAAGAATTCGTCCCTATCTTGGCAGTCCAAGGATCCTCATAGCCGTTGACCTTATTTTCTGCACTGTTCTCGTCCGGGAATGCCAGAATGACTGTCCCTGCAGGATAGGTCTCGCCAGTGCCGGCCTTGTGTGACTTGTAGATTGCCGGGGCACCGCCTGAAGTGGATGAGCCGCCTCCCTGGGCTGTTCCCTGATACTCTCCGCGGAGAGTCCAGATGGTGACGATATCGCCTTCTTTGAGGCCTATTCCGGAGAATGACTGGTCGTTCTCACCGTCAGCCCACTCTTTGACGAGACCGTAGATGTAGACTTCACCGGTCTCATCCTTGAGATAGAAGTTGCCGTAGGCGGCACCGGCTATGCTGCTGATGCTTCCGGTAAGTTCATACCATACCTTGGAGCTGACTTCCTTGGAGAGGAACTCCTTGACAGTCACCTTAGTGGCAGACTCGGGCTTGGTGATCTTGCCGTCATCCTCCGCGCCTTTCGCTCCTGTCTGCTTTAGGCTGAGGCTTGCCTTATGGCTCCCGCCGGCAAACACCACTTCGGCGCTGCGGTCGTAGCCGTCGTTCTTGAGAGCCTTGACCTTTACGGTCTGGGCAGATGCTGAGGCTGAGCCCTCTTCAGGGGTCACCACCAGCCATTCCTGGGCTTCAGCAGGGATCTGGGCTTTCCAGTCCACCGTCGCTGTAAGATTCACGGTCGCCTCTCCTCCGTCAGCCGGGAGAGATACTTCCGCAGTGTTGATTTCGACTTTTTCAGGACCGAGATCTTCGGCCTTCTTCTGGCAGGCCACGAGCGCGGAAATGATTGCCGCCGCGGCCAGGAAAAAATGTTTTGTTTTCATATTTTGTATCAAAATACATTCACTTGCTTTCCGTCTGCGAAGATAGTGATTTTTAACGAAAAAGACCGGCCTTTTGAGGGGCCGGTCTTAAAGGATCATGATGCGTCAGGAATTATTTCGCTGCCGTATGGGATACGAGGAAGGCGCTGCCTACCTGATCGGTAGTCACTCCGTCCTTGGTGTATGCGGCACGAACGCCGACAATGGTAACGGTGTCGCCGTTCTTGATACCGAGTTTCTGGAACTCCTTCTTAGGGCCGCCCCAACCTGCGAGAAGGCCATAAACATAGACCTTGTCACCATTGGCATCGGTCAAGTCGAAGTTGCCATATTTATCGCCGTCCTTAAGGCCGCTTACAGTACCGCTCAGACGATAGTAGACATCACTCTTGACAGCTGCTGCGAGGAACTCGCTGACAGTAGCCCCGGTCACCTTCTTGAAAGACTCCACGCTCACGTTCTTGAGCTGTGGGCTACCCTTGTAAGAAGACTTAGGACCTACCACGGTGATGATGTCACCGGCAGAAATGCCCATAGCCGCAAACTTCTGAGACTCACCTTTCTCGTTGAGAGTACCGTAGACATATACGGAACCGGTAGCGTCATTGATGTTGTAGTTGCCCCAACTATCGCTGACCATCTTGCTGATGTATCCGGTAAGACGGTACTGGGTGGTGCCGTCCGGAGCCGCATTGATAGTGGCGGCATC
>CAKUYG010000133.1 GCA_934702165.1 uncultured Bacteroidales bacterium
ATCTCGAACATCCACATGAGGGCTGCGAAGATGAAGATGGCTATCATCCTCTGCTGCACTACAGTGAGACCTTCAATGCCGAAGGCGCTGACAGGCAGGGCCCAGAGAAGGATTGTGACGATCAGCACAAGGGGCAGAAGGACACAATACTTTACTGAAAATTTGGAGTTTGACATTAGTGTGTTATCTAAATAAATTATCTTCAGCCGTAAGCGCCGCAAATTTAGGAATTAAAAACGTAAAAAAGAAACGGGAGAGCGCCCTTTGACGGCACTCTCCCGCAAGCTTGCGGATATCCGGTCTAATTATCCTTGACGCAACGCACGGCGCAGCCGAAGCGGTAGCCAGAATAGGCGACGTTCAGTGTTCCGTTGGCACGATGTGTCATTACTGAATAGTACTGGAAATTGGTGATCTCACCGCTATTCTTGTCCTTGACAGCCTGATATGCGGAAGATCCGAGAATATATTCGAAGTTCATCACCTTGTTCGGAGCCTTGCCTGTCGCGCCTCCGATCACACCCTTCACCGCGGCAGTGTTGGCTACTGTCACGGCGCCGGTGACAGGGAATACAAGCCCGTCGGCAGCGGCCTTCTCGATGGAGCCGAAGCCCTTGAGGTCGGCATCATAATAAGGAGCATCAGGGTCGTCAGGAATCACCTTGCTGTTGGAAGTGTGCCCGATAAGGGTGAACCAGTCGTCAAAATCAGGAATGTGCCAGCCTTCAGGGCAGATGCCGCGCACCTTTGCGAACTTGTCATAATTGTCAGCGGTCACGGCCTCTCCGAAAGCCACGTCGGCAGAGTAAAGATAACCGGCCTTGGCTACGGCCGTCTTGTCGAAAGTCATGTCGGTGCCGTCGGTGGTGACAGGATACCAGACCCCGGTGATGTTGTTGACATCGTCTGAGACGGTCAGCCCCTCAGGGACATAGCGGAGATTCTCCGCCATCCAGTATTTGCCGTCGGCGAGCTGCACGACCTTGTAGGTCTCGCCCTGGTAGGTGATGGAGGTCAGCGGACCTTCCTCATCTTTCTTGCAGGAAACAGCCGCCACAAAAGAGAGCAGCGCGATTCCGAGAATTGCTTTTGTCTTCATTGTACTGTGTTGTTAAAAGTTGTATCCGAGTTTGAGTCCGGCGTCCCAACGGAACGGTCCGGAGAGATATTCCGTTTCTAAAGCGCGGGCATAGTCCCAGAAAGCCTGGGCGTACAAGGTACGGAAGAAATACCAGCGCACTGAAACAGATGCGAAAAGGCGCGGCACCGTTGCATATTCAGAAGCGGCGTCATACCAGTCCTGGAGACGGTAGGCTCCTGATGCGGAGGAAGATGAGTCCCCGGCAAGGCGAAGCCCGTCCGAGGCGCAACCACGCCCATAGGCAGCCCCGGCGCCTATCTCGAAAATCCCGAGACGTACGAGAGCATCAGCGAACGCAGACCAGGTGTGCTGCTCACGGGTGTAGACATAAGGGTACAGAGGGGCTGAGATCTCCTGAAGCAGATCATAAGACACGCCGGAGCGCAGCTCGACCGTCTCTCCGACATATTCATATTCCAGGGACGAGCCGATGGAGTTGCGGCGGTAGATGTTGTTGCTGCCATAGTTGCGGGTGATGGTGACACCGCCATCGACGACCTTGTCAAGGACGCTCTCGCGGTTGGAAAGGCGCTGCCACTCTCCGAGGAGACGGATGACATGCCGGCCCGGGCGCAACTCAAAGCGCGCGGAGGCTGAAGGGCCGGAATAGCGGTACCAGACGGTCTGCCTCTCGCCCACCCTGCCGCGAAGGTAGCGAAAGTCAGCCTCGGCATAGACGGAGCGGCACGGCTGCAGCTGCGCTGCAGCCCCGAGAGCGTCCTGCACCACGGGCAGGCCGCTCACGCCCGGCTCGCTGAGCCGCGTGCCGCTCCCGGTCCACGCCTGCAGATTGCCAAGATACAGGCCCTCGTTGAAAAAGGCAGTCGGAGCATTCTGCGCCGAGCCTATCTGCTCAGCGGAGACGGTCTCCGTATTTCTCTCATATATCGCGGACACTCCGGCCGCAAAATCCCCGTCGCAGTACATCACCGAAGGAGCCACCTGCATGTCCAGCGCATAGCCAGTATATCGCAGATCCTTGAGTTTCGCCGCATTGCGCGAAGTGAAATCAAGTCCGGCACCGACCCTCCACTGCGGCGCCACGTCCACGGAGAGGGCCCCGTACATATTATATGTCTGATATGTCTTGCGCCCCGGGGTGAACTCAAGCACATCCACAGGGAACCTCCCGCTGCCCATCATCATGGACCCGCAGGCATCATAGGCCTCCCTGTCCTCGAAAGAGAAAGCGCCCCGCATCGAGAACTTCTCCAGATGGGTCAGCGTCCTGGCCTGCGCCGATGCAGCCCACTCGGACGCCGCGTCGCTCAAGCTTCGGAAATCCCCGGTGCGGTACACTCCCCCGGCCTCCGCGTTGGAGAAGGCGGTGCTGTCCTGCCGCATTCCCGCGGCGTTGACGCCTGAGTTCCACGGATTGACGCGGATGAGCGTCTCATACCGGGACTGCGCGCCCGCGGCAAGGCCCAGGACAATACCGGAAAGACAAACGGCCAGACGTCTCAGGCTATTCTTTGATTGACTGTGACTCACGCTCATAGAAATCATTTCCGCTGTTGTTTGTATCCATCAGGACCTCGTATCCGAGTTCAGCCGAACGGCTCTCATTGACCTTGCGCATCAGGGTCTTGCCCTCGTGGACGTTGGACAGTGTCACATAAGATGCGTCGATGGATGAGTTCATACGTTTCTTGTTGGCCGACGACTGGCCGTTGAAGACCTCAACCCCGTCGATCACCCACTCGTTCGGCACACAGACCACCTTGTCTTTGGAACTGCCCGGTTTGTAGATGACATTGTCACTGCCGGAGACGAACTCCTGTATCGTCTGCCCTTCGGCGCGGAATATCACCACCGCCGGAGAGTTGATCGAGAAAGTGTAGGCATTGGACTGGCCCGTCTTGATCACCACGCTCATATAATGGTCGCGCCGCACCTTGTCGCCCGGCGCCGGATGATAGCTCGTGTTGGGGAAATATGTCGGGCTGTAGCAGGCGAAGACATCGCTGCGGTTGAGATTGACTGACAGGGGATACTGCGCGGTGTGGTCGATCGCGCCCATGATGGAGAGGATGGCATCCTGCCCCTTCTCAAGCGGGAAGCTCTTCCCGTCCCCGGGGAACTGCCACACGGCCTGTATGACAGGGCTGAATTCAATGTCTTCTTCCCAGACGGTAGCCGAGTTGGAGTTGTAAGGATCCAGCGTCCCGAAGCACAGGCTGTCGAGGTAGACGGTGTGTTCAGTGTTGTTGTGCAGTATTATATAACTGTCCGACTGGTAAGTGCCCTCCTGAGGAAGTTTCATGCAGCCGCCGCAGTATATCTCCTTTATGACGATGTCCCCGGAGCGGCTCTCCTTGAGCGGCAGCTCCACCGGCACCTCTCCACCGGACAGGACAACCCCGCTCTTGGATGCGTTGAAGTGCAGGCCGTCTATATCCGCCGAGACGCTGACCATGTACAAGCCGGCGGGGAGACGCAGGGAGACCGAGCCGGAAGCATCGCAAAGGGCGGTATAGGACGAGTTGTCGTTGACATTGGTCACCACAACCTCCACTCCCGTCAAATCCCTTCCGGAGTATGGCGAGGGGAGCATCAATTGGAAAGAAAACGACTGCAGATCAGCCTCGTAAGGATTCTCTCCGGTGAGATCCATACATGAGGAAAGCAGAAGCGGCAGGGCCGCAAGGAGCATAAGGATCTTCTTCATAACTTGATTCTGCATGTGAGTCCATAATAGAAGGCCGGGGTGAAGATGGCGCCCACCCCTGTGGCCAGCGACACGACATAAGGACGTGAATTCGTAAAGTTGTTGGCAAAGAACGAGAGGCTGAAATGGTCCCCCATTTCCTTGGTGACGTTGAGGTTGGCCGAGGCGTATGCCCCGTAGCCGTCGAGGTTGAAGAGATAGTCGTTGTTGGGCTTGATGACAAGATCCCTGAACGCGGGGTCGTACTTCATGTCAGCGGTGAAAGGATGGAGCACCGGCGTATCGTCCTCGACATCCAGATAAGCCACCGGATACAGGGCTTTCTCCCCTCCGGTCGGGATGTTCATTGATCTGGAGAATATGGAAGCCTCTATGCGGCAGGTGATCACGAGCCTGGCTTCCGGGATGTGGGTTATCGCCGTGAGGTTGGCGTCAAGCGAGCGGGAGATCTTGCCCCGGATCATAAGGTTGCTGTTTCCCCCGTTGGCGTAGACACCCACATACTGGTAGGAACGCCCCTCTATCGAGCTGTGCGACCAGCCGTTGTTGTAATAAAAATAGAGTCCCGCATCATCTGTCTTGGACCAGTTGTATGATGCGTCGAGCCTGAGTGATGTGCGCAGAGGCTTTATCTCCGGGAAGTCGGCCGTGAGTTCAGCTCCCGCCCTGTATACCGGAGCCCCGTTGTCCTGGCGGCGTGTGGCCACGAAGGTGCGGTCGGTCACCCCTTCCCTTTCAAGCACCACCACGGAGTAGTTGTTGGTGAAATCATACGGGTTGCGGGTGATGTTGCTGAACGCGACCAGCGATATGTCCGTGCCGAGCAGCGTGGCGTCGATCCCGATCTCGGCGTTCTCGTTGCGCTGCCACTTCAGGTCCGGGTTGTACTCTATCTTGTACGGTATCGTGTAGTACTTGTAATAGAGCTGCCCGTCCTGCCCGTAGCCGCTTCCCACGAGGATGTCCCTGTATTCCTGCTTCGGGTAGAGGATGTAGAACGAAGGAAGCTTCTCGGCGACGCCCCAACCTCCACGGACGGCAAGATCCTTGGTTATCTGCCATTTGGCATTGAGGCGCGGCGTAAAGGAACGTACATTGTTGTAGTCAGACCCTTTGACGATGACATCCTCCATGCGCAGGCCGGCCGTTATCTCAAGCCCGAACGGGAAGGTGAAATCCTCCTCGGCGTATGCTGAAATGTTGTGCATGAACGGGTAGTCCCTGTACGGGCGGGGCCTGTAACCATCAGCCGCAAGGGCAGGATCGAGATAATACTCGCCCTCACCCACGTTGCCGTTGGCCTTCCACTGCACTCCGGCCTTGAACGCACTTTTGTATCCGCCCCAACGGTTTATCAGGGAGTACTTCGTGGATGCGCCGTAGTCAAGTTCGCGGGAATCGACCATCTGGTCGGAAAAATACTTCCCGGCCGGGAGAAGGGTCGCGTAGCTGTAGCCCTCCTGCTCGGAATGCACAGCCGGGAGCTGTGAGGCTGAGGAGTTGTATTTGTGGTTGTGCGAAAGGTTGTCGGCATAGTTCACGAACGCGTCCGCCTTGAGGTTCGTGATCCACGGACGGTTGAGCAGCCATGTCAGTGAAGTGTTGGCTCTCAATGTGTTGTCCCGCACCTTGGAATACTCTCCCACGAAGGCGTCGGGGTCGTCCTTGCTGTCCATTCCCCCAAGGTTGCCGTTGACCCCGGCCTCGAAGCGCAGCACCTTGGCGAAGGTGTTGGAGTACGTGATGCCGAGTCCGCGGCGGGTGTATGACTCGTACGGGGAGGTGAGTTTCTTAGTCGCCCTGGCCCACTCGGCGCTGAGATTCAGCACTCCCCCGTCCCCCGGCAGGCCGATACCCTTGGACACCGATGTCTGCCAGGTTCTCGGGTTCACGGTGAATGCCAGATTGAGCGGGGTGCGTCCCCGTTTCGTATGGATCCTGACCATCCCCGAGCCTAGATCCCCGTATTCGGCCGACGGTACGCCGGAGATCACCTCCACCGACTCGACATTGTCCACGGCCACGCTTCTTGTGTCCACACCTGACATCTGCCCGAAGGCGGCATTGTTGCCGAGCCGCACGCCGTCCACCTCCACGGCTGTGGAA
>CAKUYG010000134.1 GCA_934702165.1 uncultured Bacteroidales bacterium
GATTTTGACCGTGCCATGATCTTCGGCGAAGGTAAGTATAATTTCGTTTACTCCACTGTAAGCCCGTATGTCCGTCTGCGTACCGGACTGGAGTTCGACAACTGGAGCACGGAGAAGGTCGGCGTGTTTTTCTCCCCTGCGGTGGGCGTTGATTTCTCCCGCTTTACGATGAGCCTCTCTTACCGCCTTTCCAGTTCACAATGGTATGAGTCCGGTGTGCTTAATATCAACAGGGAGAACTGGCTTACCTGTTCATTCGGTATCTATTTCTAGTCGTGCTTGAGAAGCACGACAGCCCATACTTCACAGCCTTCGCCCCGGCCCACAAAGCCGAGGCGTTCTGTTGTTGTGGCCTTGACGCTGACCCTGCCGGCCTGCACGTCCATCAGACGGGCGAGCTCTTCCCGCATCATGGGTATGTAGGAGGCAAGTTTGGGGGCTTGCAGAGCAACTGTGATGTCGGCGTTGCCGACTGTCCAGCCATCCTTGCGTATCATGGACATCACCCTCTCCAGAAGGAGGCGGCTGTCTATACCCGCGTACTCTTCGGATGAGTCCGGGAAATGCTTCCCGATGTCTCCAAGCGCGAGGGCCCCGAGGATGGCGTCACACAGCGCGTGTATGGCCACATCCCCGTCTGAATGGGCCACGAAGCCGAATTCTGATTTTATGTCCACACCGCCAAGCCGCATCGGCAGTCCCGATGCGAGCGCGTGCACATCATATCCTTGTCCAATACGTATATCCATGGCAGCAAAAATAGAAACTGTTTCCGAGAAATCCGAAACAATTTCTTAATTTTGTGGATTATGGGATTATTCAATTTTTTCGGTGAAAACGAGCATAGGGTCTTCAACTACCGCCCGATCTACTACAACCGTGAGGAAGAGGAGCGCAAGCGCAAATTCGGGGCCGTGGACGGGACTATGGACAAGGAGAAAAAAGAAGGCGCCTATGTGCCGGGCTCATATATCAAGGGTTCGTTGCGTGACGGACATTACCAGCGCACTCGTGCCCATCTGAAGCGCACGCAGACCATCATCGGTATCATCACCATGATTCTCATCTGTCTGGTGCTCTTCTTCATCGCCAAGTTCTATTCTCTTCTGTAATGGGCAGACTCAAGGTTCTTCCGGCTCAGATCGCCAACATGATAGCTGCCGGAGAAGTCGTCCAGCGTCCGTCGTCTGTCGTCAAAGAGTTGATGGAGAACGCAGTGGACGCCGGGGCAAACCAGATCTCGGTTATCGTGACCGATGCCGGACGGACCCTTATCCAGGTCATCGACAACGGCTGCGGGATGAGCCCTGCTGATGCTGTGCTCTGTTTTGAGCGTCATGCCACATCCAAGATAACCTCGGCAGAAGATCTCAACGACATAGAGACCTATGGTTTCCGCGGAGAGGCTCTTGCGAGCATCGCCGCGGTCGCGGAAGTGACTCTGCGTACCCGTCGCGAAGGGGACGAGACGGCAACGGAGGTCCGTATCGGGCAGAACGGAGAGGTACAGACCGCCTCGGTCTCCGCACCTGTGGGTTCCAACTTCGCTGTGCGCAATCTTTTCTACAACACCCCGGCGCGCCGGAAATTCCTGAAGTCCGACAGCGTGGAGCTCAAACATATCATCGAAGAATTCACCCGTGTCGCCATCACCAGGCCTCAGATGGGCTTTACCCTCAAGTCCGGGGGGCGCGACATTTTCTTGCTGAAGGAAGCCAAGTCGCTGAAGTTCAGGATTCTTGATCTTCTTGGGAGCAACGTCGTGGGGGATGTTCTCGACATCAGCGCTGAGACGTCCGTTTTGAAGTTGAGCGGATTCGTGGGCAGGCCGGATACGGCCCGGAAGACCCTCGGCAACCAGTTTTTCTTCGTCAACGGACGCTATTTCCGCAGCGCCTATCTGCACAAGGCTGTCATGAAGGCATATGAGGGTATGATTCCCGATGGCGTCACCCCGTCCTATTTCATCTTCCTAGAGGTGGATCCGCACAATATTGATGTCAACATCCATCCGACCAAGACAGAGGTCAAATTCGAGGACGACTCCGTGATCTTCCAGGTCATCTATGCCTGCGTCAAGGAAACACTCGGGCGCAACAGCTTCGGGGCGGGGATCAACTTTGATATGGAAGGGGCCGTGGAACTGCCTCAGCTCGGAAGCAGTTTTGAGCAGTACAGGGAGGTCGCCCCGCCGGCGACCCAGATAGACCCCACATTCGATCCGTTCGACCCTGAACCTGACGGCAGTTTCGAGTCCGGGCAGGCAGTTTCCTATTCCGGGAATTACGGAGGTGGCGGGTACGGCAAGTATGTGGACCAGAGAGATGATTACGGGAAACTTTTTGAGAACAATGCGGCACCTGCGGCAAGGGTGCTTGTTGTCCAGGGCAAATATATCCTTACCCCGGTTTCTTCCGGAGTAATGGTTGTCAATGTCTCAAGGGCCAGGGAACGTGTCCTCTATGACAGGGCGCTCCGTGCCTTGAACGGAGGCACTTCTCATGTCACGCAGACCGCCCTTTTCCCTGTCGAGGTACAGGTGGGGGCCGCCCAGCAGCAGCTTTTTGCGGGGCACACTGACATGCTCTCATCCTTGGGCTTTGAAATCACTCCGTCCGGGCCGGACAGCGTGGTCGTGGCTGGGGTGCCGGAGGGCTACAGCTGTGAGCCGGGCAAGGTGCAGAAGATGGTCGCAGACCTGATGGACATTTTGTCAGAAGACGGTTCCGCGCTTCCGGAGATGGCTATGCAGCGTACTGCTGAGCAACTTGCGGCCAGCGGTGCGTCCAATTCGACCCCTCTTGACTCCGCGATAGAGGCGCAGGCTCTGATTGACACGCTTTTTGCAAGTGAGAATGCGGAATTGACCTCGAACGGACGCCGCATAGTCAATATCGTCAAGATCGGGGACATCGATAAACTTTTTTAAAAGATGGCTTACTACTACGGAAACAGCAGCGGGCGAGGCTTCATGTCCAATGTCCCGACTGTCACAAAGAACCTCATAATCATCAACTGCCTTGTGTTTCTGGCCTGTCTGGTCAACAAGGAATACATGATCGAGACTTTCGCTCTCTTCTACCCGACTT
Source organism: uncultured Bacteroidales bacterium (assembly GCA_934702165.1). Classification (GTDB taxonomy): domain Bacteria; phylum Bacteroidota; class Bacteroidia; order Bacteroidales; family UBA932; genus Cryptobacteroides. The sequence goes on from CAKUYG010000134.1 coordinate 3,090, forward strand.
CGAGGTATTTCCACTGGTGGCAGATTGTCACCCACATGTTTATGCACGGGGGATTTTGGCATATATTCTTTAATATGTACACCCTGTTGATTTTCGGTAGCGTCGTGGAAAACATACTGGGGCAGAAGAAGTTCCTGTTTTTCTATTTCCTCTGCGGATTCGGGGCGGTGGCTCTCCATCTGGGTGTCGAGTATCTTCAGATGCAGTCTTTCCTGCCGGGAGCGGCTGTGGGTAATGCCGTGGCCCTGCAGAACATATCGGAAATCAAACTGACTCCGACCGTTGGGGCCTCAGGGGCAATCTATGGCGTACTTATCGGATATGCGATGCTCTTCCCGGAGTCCAAGATGACGCTCCTTTTTCCTCCTGTCACGCTCAGTGCCAAGTGGATGGTTGTGGTCTTTGCTGTGATCGAGCTTCTTACAGGGGTTACGGGTACCGTTGCCGGTGTGGCTCATTTCGCTCATCTCGGCGGAATGCTTTTCGGCTATCTTATGATATTGATGTGGCGAAAGAAAGGAATTTTGTTTGAAAAAGACAAACTTTGGTAATGGATACGAAAACGGTTATATCTGAGGCGGTTGAAGTGCTCCGCAAGGGCGGTGTGATTCTTTATCCTACCGACACTATCTGGGGAATAGGCTGTGACGCCTGCAATGAGGAGGCGGTCGAGAAAGTTTTCAAGATAAAGAGGCGTTCCGGGGCCAAATCATTGGTGCTCTTGGCTTCGGACCTTGATATGGTGGCCAAATATGTCAAGGAGATTCCTTCGATTGCCATTGATCTTGTGGAGGTCAACGATGCCCCGATGACCATCATCTATCCGGAGGGGCAGTATCTCGCTCCGAACACTGTGGCCGAGGACGGCTCTGTGGGCATACGCGTTCCGTATGTGGAAGAGGGTCAGACTCCTGAGAACAGCGGTGCCGCGTTTTGCCGCGAACTCGTGCGCCGCCTGCGTCATCCGCTTGTCAGCACATCGGCCAATATTTCAGGAGAGCCTTCTCCTGCTTCTTTTTCTGAAATCTCTGAGGAGATACGTTCCGCGGTGGACTACACTGTGCCTAAGTGCTATGACCGGGCATCTTCCGGCAAGGCCTCGCAGATCATCAAACTCGGCCTTGGCGGCGAGGTGGAAATAATCCGAGCCTAAAGAAACTCCAGATACACGGCGGTGATTAAGCAAATATCAGTCACATACATCAACATACTCCTTTCCCCATTTATCCTCCCCAAGGAACTCCGTGCGGATGTGCATTTCCGGGTTTCTCGGAGGAGTGTGGGCGCACGGGGCGAAGTGGTACCACTTCGCGGCTTTCGCCGCTATCAGCCTGTCCCGAAGCTCAGCAGAGACTATAACCCTGCGGTCCGACTGGCCACCGAACCCGAAATACTCCCGTGTCATGTAGATGTGGCCGGACGGATGTGGCGGCAGCGGGAAACACGGTGACGGCATATCGCTGTTGTCATATCGGATACTTCCGCAGACAGGACATATCTTGTACCTGTACCCGAGCATGTCCAGAGGCTCATCGCAGACCGGAATGTCTATCTGAACCACTCCGTCTATTATGTCCTTCTTGCGGTAGTAGCGCAGCGGCCTGCAGCCTATGCCGAGAGGGCGGAACACTTCCTCGTAGGTCTCCGCGTTGGCAAAGTAGGCATCTATCACCCAGGACGTGAATGTCCAAAGCTTGTGGTGCGGCGCCTTCGTCACCCGGAACGCGTCCTTCTGGATTCTCGGGGAGCAGCACAGGGGGCACATCTTTGTTTTGTCGTAAGTTATCTCCTTATATCCATAGTCCTTGTCGGGTTTGGGGTAGCCGCCAGTATGGGGGTAGCCCAGCATGGAATAGTCTGCTGCAAGTGCTTCCTCTTTGTTACATTCAGGCAGCCGTGACGGCAATCTGAAATCATCACTCTTTTCTAGAATCGGGAGTGCGGCTTCGTACAACTCTGTGTTTGCAATGCTGAAGTTCCTTTTGTCTGTGCTAATGTCTTTGATCCCGAGATTCATTAATTCCTCCACCTGAGAGGGCGAGAGTGTGGCGTGTATAAAATGTTTCAGTCTCATCTGTACTTAATTATTTTAGATTCCACAAATATTCGTTGATTGCACCCAGCAGATCCGGATAGTCTTCATAAATTTCCTGGGCTGCATCATGTATCTGCTGCTTATTAGCTGTAGTCGTAGATATTGTGCGTTTAGAGATTCCGTTCTTGGAGTTGTAGCCAATCGCCTCGCGCCACCTGTTGGTGAATGCCCTGTGCTCTTCTTTGGTCATCACGACAGCCGGCGAAGTTCTGAAGCAGTATGATAGAATTTAGAGATGCATCATACGCCTTCTTTGAATCCTCTGGCACATTAACATAATATGCCCTGACCTTTCCTCGCACATTGTCGCGTCTCCAGTACTTTTCATCAATTTTACCAATAATTGTTTTCAATGAACAAGCCAACGGTTCAAGTGTCTCAAAATCAAATTCAAGTAATGAGCCTTCCGTGACGATTATAACTCCACCATCCTTGAAATAGTAATAATAGATTATCCCTTCATCGTATTTGTCAACTTGAATCCTGTAGTCTTGACACGGTAAAGCAATCTCATATTTGCATGATTGTAGATCTTGTATTTCTTTTGTCGAGCAAAAAAAATTGCTGACAAAAGCATCGCAATAATGGCACTATTCATTGATTCTATCAAAATAATTCTCCAATGACTCTTTAACCATTTTTTCAATGGTCTCCTCTAATAGTTGGTTTGTATTTCCATATATCGGGTATTGTAG
>CAKUYG010000135.1 GCA_934702165.1 uncultured Bacteroidales bacterium
TTCACCCCGCCGAGGTTGGTTACATAATTGCGCTTGATTGTCAGAGGCTTATCCGAAGTTTTGCAGGTGTTCTGTCCGTCAGAGGCCGTAAAGGTCAGGCTGAAACTTTCCATTTCTGCCGGGAAAATTGCGATGTAGTAAGTCTTGCCGGCCTCGATGTCACCAGATATGGAGACGCTGCTTGAAGCCTTGTCTTTGACCGTGGCCACTGGCAAACCTTCGTTGTTCATGGTGATGTCTGCTGTTCCTGCAAGCGCGGCTGAACTCGTGCCGGTGAGGGTGATCTTCTTACATGAGACGGTAGGGGTCAATTTCACAAAGCCCACTATATTCTTGAAACTCAGATTTGTGCTTCCGTCCCGGGTGGTACCCGTCATCAAGGCCGCCTCCGGGTCGAATGAGCCGGGCACTGCCGTCTGTTCGCTTTTCAGAACCACTCCTTTCAGGGTTGTAATATTAGAGGCCGTGTGTAAGGTCACGTCCTCCTGATAAGGGTAGAGTGCCGTGTAGCTCGTCGCCGGACTGGCTTTTTCACTCTCGAACTTGCCCGTTGTCGTGCCGGCGCCATTTGTCAGAGTAAACTTGACATTATTTCCTTCACCGTCTATCACCGTGATTGCGTCATCCTTGGTCCAGTTGATGAGTTTGCTGTTTTCCGAACTGATTGCGGCCTTGGTACCGGTGTTTTCCTGATCGGCTGTCAATGTCACGGTGGTGTTGCCGGACAGGTTCTTCTCTGGAGAGCATAGGTTTTCTTTGGCACAGCCTGCAAGCCCGAGCAGGGCCGCAAGTGCCATTGTCGCTTTTGTAATTGCCTTCATGGTTTCCTGTTGATTACCAATTGAATGTTTCTTCATTCAGATTTTCAGTGTTCATACTGCAGTTGAGGAGCACGCTTTGCTCCAGTTCAATGTTCTGGACTTCCACAACGGGAGGCATGTAAGGTTTAATGGAATTGTTTTTCATTTGTAAATTAATGCTTTAAAAATTCCACAAATATACCCCTCCCCATTGGATTTTGCAAGAGTGATTTTTTGTCTGGCCGTCGATTATTACGTTGCCCCCTACTGTGTGTCAGAAGTATGGAATAAAGAAAAAGCCTCAAGCAGTGCTGTGCTTGAGGCTCTTATGCTGTCCTGTGGAGCATAGGAGAATCGAACTCCTGACCTTTTGAATGCCATTCAAACGCTCTACCAACTGAGCTAATACCCCGAATGCGGGTGCAAATATAGTGAAAATATCTTTCTCCGCAAGCGAAATCGCGCTATCTTCGCGGCATGAAATGGAAACTTGTCATTTTTGACCTTGACGGGACGCTGATCGACACCATAGCCGATCTCGGTACAGCCGTCAACCACGCCCTTTCTCTGCGTGATCTTCCGCTCCATACGCTGGAAGAATATAAGTATATGGTCGGCAACGGTGTCCGCAATCTGGTATGGCGCGCCATGCCGGAGTCCCTTAAGGGTGACACACAGCTCCTTGATGCTCTTCTCGCGGATTTCCTGAAATACTACCAGGCACACATCACAGATCATTCCAGGCCTTATGACGGTATGCCGCAGCTGCTGTCCGACCTTCAGCGCGAAGGTGTCAAGATGGTCGTGGCGTCCAACAAGTTCATTGCCGGCACGCAGGCTCTGATAGACCGCTTCTTTCCCGATATCCGCTTCGTGTCAGTGCTTGGAGGTCGCGAAGGAGTGCCTCTTAAACCTGATCCTCAAGTGGTTGCGGAAATTGTCAAGGCCGCCGGAGTCAGCAGGGAAGAAACCGTGATGGTGGGGGATTCCGCTACCGACACGGCCACAGCTTCCAGCGGCGGCATCCGCAGCATAGGCGTCACCTGGGGCTTCCGTCCCGAGGATGCCGCCCGCACTGCGGATTACGTGGCGGACACCGTAGAGCAGCTCCGCTCGCTTCTCCTGCCGCAGGCCTGACCGCTATTGTCTCTGACGGACAAACAGGAACGCCGTCAGCGGCAGGGCGATGATGGCCATGGTGGCGCTGATCGGCAGGTAGATGCCGAAGTTGACATATTCCACCACCAGATATGTGATGAGCAGCAGTCCTACACCCATCGCCGAAGAGAGGAGGTAGTGCCTGCGGATGTCAGTGCTCTTGCATATCACACGGCTCAGATTCGGAACCCCGAGCGAGATGAATCCTATCGGCCCGCAGATGCTCACTGCCGAAGTCACGAGAAACATTATCATCAGCAGACTCACCGCTTTGCGGGTGTTTGACAGTTCAATCTCACCAAGAAAATGCCGGGTGAGATCCCGGTGTGTCCACAGCGCGGCTCCCAGTCCCACGGCGAAGAGCACGAGCGAGAACACTATGTCGCCTCCGGTCACGCCCTCCAGCCTGAAATTGGCCGCACCCCAGAGGTAGTACTGCTTGAGCAGGTCTCCGTTGGGGGCGTTGGTCACCACTATGGTGCCGAGAGAACCGATGAAAGTGCCGAAAATGATGCCGAAGGTTATGAGGTTCTGAGTGGAAATGCGCAGTGTGACAAGGAAACACACCAGGGTACATATCAGCGTGCAGATGAATGAGCCCACCGTGAGCGAGCACCAGCCTGACATCGTGGCGGCGGCAGCTCCAAGGCAGGCGGCGGAGCCCAGCCCGAGTGAGTACACGTCTCCGAGCTGGTTGCGCCACAGGTACTGCATCTGGATGCCGCCCACGGGGAGGGCGATCCCCGAGAGCAGCACATACAATAGGCTGAGAATCATCGTGCAGCCACAGTTATCGGGTTGATTCCCTGTGAGTCGAACTTGTCATAGAGTTTGCCGTCAGGAGAGAACACATACACGTCTCCATTGGTCTTGTAGTCAGAACATCCGACCCACACATACCCGCCCGCGGCGGCGAGAGAATAGGCTTGCGGCAGGGTGCTGCCGTCGGTGACGAAGGCCCCGAGGGCGGAGTTGGTCTTGGCGTTGTGCTTGTAGACACTGCCGGGGAGAGGGTTCCAGCTGCTGTCGTAGCCGCCGCACATCACATAAAGCATTTCACCTTCAAGTGCGATGGCGGTCGGACTGGAGTATTCAAGGTCGCTTACCTTGAGGGTCTTGGCGTCGAGGCACTGGACTTTGGCCGGGTTGGCGCCATAGTCCCCGAGGCTGAAGACATATACGTTGTCCCCGCAGGCTTCCATGGTGGCCGGGTTGATGTTCACCTCAATCTTGGATGTTTCCTTGAATGAGACAGGATCCACTACGGAGACTGTCTTTTCGTAGTTGGGGTAATTGGCTCCGCCGGAGTTGGATACGAAAATTTTTCCGTCAGCCCAGGCACAGCCCTCCGGGCTTGCGCCCACTGCTGTGGTGCTGACGCTGTAGCCGTCCGGGTTGATCTCCCCGAGGTAGCCTTCATAGTAGGTGACGTATATGCGACCGTTGCCGCCCTTGGCAAGGTAGCGTGGGGAGAGGACGGTGCCGTCCGGGAGGGTGGCCCGTATCTCTTTCTTGATCTTGAGGTCCTTGTCTGTGACGAAGATGAGCCTGGAGACATTGACCGTGATATAGACATCGTCCCCGTCCACGAGGATGTCCTGGGCCGTGTCGCCGAGGACCTTGCCGTTGACTGTGGAGAACATCTGGCCCACTGCCGTCTTGGTTTCTGTGTCGTAGAGGGTGATTTCGGAGTTGTTCATGCCCATGGAGCCGTTGTTGAGGACATAGCAGCCGGAGGCTTCTTCTTCCGGCTGTCCAGGGTTGAGAGGCTGTTTGTCGCAGGATGCTGCGGCGAGGGTGAGTGCGGCTGCAAGGGCCGCGTAAATGATTTTTTTCATCTTAATATGTGAGTTTCATTGTGATTCTGAAATTTCTGCCCGGCATCGGGTAGTACCTCACTATCTCGTAGTTGTCGTCAGCGAGGTTCATCAGGTCCGCGCTGATGCGCAGTGCGGCGCCGCGGACGGTGAAGTTGTGTCCGGCGGAGATGGAATGGTCGAAGTAGGCCGGCATCTCGTTGACCGGGAGGTTCTGCGGGAGGCAGTAGCGTTTGCCGACGGCGCTCATGGTCCAGTTGCAGTCCATCCATGGTGTGATGAGGCTGAGCATGATGTTGCCGGCGTTGCGAGGGGTGTATTGTATCTGATGGCGGTAGATTTTTGATTCTTTGTCCGTGATGTCCACGGCGTAGCGGTATGACCAGTTTGCCCGGAGGTTGAGGCTGGTACGGCTGGTGATTGCGGCACTCAGGTTGACTGCGATGTCGGCACCGGCCATCTGGACCCTGCCGAGGTTGCGCATCTTCCAGATGAACATTGTAGGGACGGCTATGATCTTGTCTTCTATGGAGTTGTAGTAGATGTCGGCAGTAAGTTCGGTGTTTATCCGACTTCTATTCCAGACCCGGGTGAGGCCGAGGTTGAACTGTCTGGCTTTTTCCGGCTTGAGGGCGGTGTTGCCTACGCGCGAGTAGTAGAGGTCGTTGAGGGTCGGGACTCGGAATCCGTCTTTGTAGCTGGCGCGCAGGCGCAGAGCCCCCGTGAGAGCTGTGGAAAAACTGATGGCCGGGGAGAGGCGGAAAAGCGGTTCTGCCGCTTGACCTGATTCGGTCTTTTCCCGGGCTGCTGTAGCTCCAAGAGAAGCCGTGACGGTGGTGCGGCCGTCTTTCCACTGTCCGGAAACGGCTGATACGGAAGAGAGCCTTGAGGGTTGCGGGCATTCGGGGATGGTGGCGTGCAGGGTGTTGGTGAACAGGTCTTCGGCCAGGGTGACGCGGAGTTTTTCGGAGACCCTGTATTCGATGATGGTAGATGAACTGAGTCCGTGCTGCCGGTAGCGGTCGTCTTCAGGCTCAGGGAGATAGGAGGTGGCGTTGGTGTATCGGGTGTAGCTTCCGTTCCAGTTGAGGGCTTCTTGAATCCGCCATTTCCCGGACAGCCTGGCCGTATAGTTGGCTGAGAGGCTGGCGTCCCGGTTGCTGAGGCGTTCTGTGGGATCTTGGATGTAGTAGATGACGGAGCCGGGCAGTCCGCGGTCGGAGTTGTAGTATCTGCCTTTTATGTGCAGCGACCCGTTCCGTCCTATTCTGCCGCGCAGGTTGACTTCAGTGTTGAGGGTCTTCACGTCGCCGCCGAGGCGCTTCTCTCTTGTCGTCTGGTCGCCGTTGACAAGGGTGAAGGGGTAGTCGCCGTCGGAACTGAGCCAAGCTGCGGATGCGCCGCCGGACCAGCCCCCTCCAAGGTCTTTATTGAGGGAGAGGCTGGGGCTCCAGGTGTTGAAGCTGGCATAGCGGAGGCTGGCAGTGAAGGCATCATCTGCTTGTGTGGATCGGAGGTTGAGGATGCCTGCAGCGCCCTGAAGCCTTGCGCTGCGGAATATGTCGTCTGAGGCTCCGGTCTCCAGAGAGACTTCGGACAGGTTGTCCAGATTGATGCGTGATATGTCCACCTGACCTGTCTGGGCATCCTGGATGATGGTGCCGTCGTAGCTGACTGCCGTGTGCTGGGCACCGAGGTTGCGGACGGAGACGGTCTTGAGGCCGCCGATGCCGCCATAGTCGCGCACGCTCACTCCGGCGAATGTGCGGAGAATCCCGCCGAGATCGGTGGCTGCGCTTCGTTCGATGGCCTTCCGGCCGACGGTCTGCAGAGGTGCTGTGCTTCTGGATGCTCTGTCGCGCTCTGCCGTGATACGGGCGACTTCAAGGGTGTCGGCTTCCGGTCCGGTTTTGGCCTGGTTTGCGTCCGTTTCCGCGATTGTTGCTGCATCCGTTTCCGCGCATGGTATGACATGGCAGCCCGATGCAGCGTCGGATGGCTGCCGGGTAAGGTCTGACGGTATGGCACAGAGCCATAGCGCAGACAG
>CAKUYG010000136.1 GCA_934702165.1 uncultured Bacteroidales bacterium
GATCGTCAGAATTGGAGGCAACTCTCAGAAGAGCCTCTTCATCGAGAACATCGATGGCCTTGCGAGAAAGTTCCTCAAGCTCAGCCTCGGAGAAGTTCTTGTAATCCACGTCAGCGATGAAGCGTGCGCGGCGGAGCTCAGGGAAGACGGTCTTGTCGATCTCAGTGTAGACCTGTGACATGTTCCTGATCTCGCTCTCGCGTACTGCAGGGTCGCTGTACATTGAGAGGACGCGGAGAATGAGATCCTTGTCGGAGAGGTTGGACTTCTTGACAGCCTCCTGGAATCCTTCCCAGTCCTGGCCCATGCTCTTGACCTCAAGGTTGTCGGCCTCCATGCCTCCGGTCACCTTCTTCCATACCTTCTTGGCGGAAGCGGCACGCTTGTCGGAAAGCTTGGCATTGTACTCCTGACCACCTTCCGGTGATGCATAAGCGACGATCTTGGTTGCTGTCACGGTATAGCGCGGGTCTGCCTCGATCTCCTCAAGTGCGGCCTGGAGCTCTTTTACAGAGTTGGAGCGGAGCTGGCTGTTCTTGACGTTGGCGGAGTTGTAGTCGTAGAGTATCTGTCCCTCGGCGCTCTCCTTGATGACATCCTGGTAAGCGTCCTTCTTGAACTCATACTCGCCGCCGGTGGTGGCGAGGAGCTGGGTCACGTTGCATCCGTCAGCCACCTTGATGGCCGGGATCTCGATCGGCTTGCCCTTGTAGTAAGCTACGCTGCGGAGCTCGAGATAAGACTTCTCGACGCCCTTCACGTACTTGAAAGAAACGCTCTCCTTGACTGTACCGCCGTCGTATGCGACTACAGTATAGTTGTCCTTGACCTTCTCCCCCTGATAGGTGAAAGTCTGCGCAGCCTGCTCGCCGCCCTCATATACGAGGACCGGAGTGACTTCGAGGGTAGCCTTAGGATGGAAGTACTTGGCAGGGTAAGTGACAGTGATCTCTGCCGGGATCTTGTCTCCCACGAGAGCGAGCACCTCAGGGGTGCAGCTGACTTTGACATTCTCTGCCAGCTTCATCTGCTCAGCCCTTGACTTGGAGCAGGAAGCCGCTGCGACCACGAGGGCGCAGAGTGCGAAAACCTTAAAAATCCTTTTCATAATAGCGATAGAATAATGATATTCGTATTTCTTAATCCCTACAAAAATAAGGAAAAATCCTTAACTTTGCTAAATATGGATGCACAAGATCTGCAAAGGTTAAAGAACAAGTTCGACATCGTCGGAAACGACCCCGGACTTATCCACGCCCTCGAGACGGCCGTGGCCGTAGCGCCTACCGACCTGACAGTGCTCATCACCGGGGAGAGCGGAGTCGGGAAAGAGGTGATCCCACAGATTATACACCAGTTCAGCAGGAGAAAGACCGGCAAATATCTTGCCGTAAACTGCGGTGCCATACCGGAAGGCACAATAAACGCCGAACTGTTCGGGCACGAGAAGGGCGCATTCACCGGAGCCATCGGAGAGCGCAAGGGTTATTTTGAGGAGGCAGACGGGGGCACACTGTTCCTGGACGAGATCGGTGAGCTTCCCAAAGAGACGCAGGCTCTGCTGCTGCGCGTGCTTCAGAGCGGAGAATATATAAAGGTCGGGTCGTCGAAAGTCGAGAAGACGGATGTCAGGATCATCGCCGCCACCAATGTCAATCTGTCATACGCCGTGGCGACAGGCAAATTCCGCGAAGACCTATATTATAGGTTGTCCGGCATACAGATCAAGATGCCCGCCCTGCGCGACCGCAACAAGGACGACATCTACCTGCTCTTCCGCAAGTTCTCATCTGACTTCTCCGAGAAATACGGGCTCTGCAAGGTCAGCCTGAACCACGAGGCCATCGGCGAACTCACATCCTACAGGTGGCCCGGCAACATCCGGCAGCTGAAAAACATAGCCGAAACCGTCACGGCCCTGGAGTCCAAGCCGGTCAGCCCGACCTCCGAAAGGATCGAGATCGGACCGGACACACTTATAAAATATATCCCCCAGGACCAGGGAGCCATCATGGTCCCGGCGCGCGGTGCGGACAGCACGGCGCTCTCGGATGATGAGAAACAGCAACTGGTCAAGGCTCTCCACTATCTGAAACAGGAAGTGGACGCACTCAAAAAGACGGTCGAGGAGCTGAAGGCGTCCGCCGGGAAGTCGGCACAGAGCAGCAGCGGCCCGAAACTCATAGACTTGTCACGCTTCGACAGCGAGGAGGAACACCAGGCCGCACCAGAGCCGGAGAGCACCCCTGAAATACGCCCGCTGAAGGAGTCGCAGGACGACATGATCGAGAAGTGCCTTGCAAAACATGGGGGCAAGGTGAAACCGGCCGCCGCCGAACTCGGCATCTCGGAGAGGACGATATACCGACGCATAGCTGAAAAGAAAGGCAAATGAAAAAATTCCTGCCACTGCTTGCCATGACGCTCGCCGTATGCTCGTGCGGGATCTACTCGTTCTCCGGGACATCCATCCAGCCCGATGTCAACAGCATCACCATCAACTACTTCGAGTACAAGGCCCTCAAGGTCAACCCATCGCTGAGCAACGAGCTCACCGAAGCCGTACGCACGAGATTCCGTCAGATGACACGTCTGGAGCAGGTGGACTCCGATGGAGACCTGGAGATAACAGGAGAAGTCACCGGATACACGGTAGCCGCATCCGCGATAGCCGCAGGCGACGTGGCATCCAAGAACAGGCTTACCATAACTGTCAAGGTGACATTCACAAACAGGAAATACCCGGAGGACAACTTCGAGGACAAGAGTTTCTCCGGCTATGCCGACTACGACTCGACCCTTTCGCTTGACTCCGTGGAGGCGGGACTGACGACCGAAATAGTGGACAAGATCGTGGAGGACATTTTCAACGCTACTGTAGCGCAATGGTAAAAGGCATAGACATACACTCGCTCACCCTAGAGGAACTTTCAGGAGTGATCTCACTGTACCCATGGTATGCGGGAGCCCGGATCGAGCTGTGCCGCAGGATGGCGGATCTTGGTGCCCTGTCGGAAAGCCAGCTCTCGGAAGCGGCTCTCTACATGGGTTCGCGGAGGATCCTCTCCGATCTGGTACGCTCCGGCCGCAAGGTGGACTGCACGGACAAGGACCTCGAAGAGCTGGCCAGGGCTTACCTGCCTTCTCCACAGAAAGAGGAAAAGAAAATCTACGTGGTCGGCGGTGACTACTTCTCGCAGAACCAGTACAACGAAGTGCGCCGCTCGGACGACGGCATCTTCTCCCGTTTCGCCAGCAAGGCCCGAGAAGAAGGATACACCGACCAACCCGCTGAAGAGCAGCCGGACTTCTGCACCGAGACTCTCGCAAAGATTTATCTTGAGCAGGATTACACAGAACAGGCAATAGACATTTATTCCAAGCTAAGTTTGCGATATCCGGAAAAAAGTGTTTACTTTGCAACCCTTATTGAAGAAATAAAACAAAAAGAAAATAACAAATGAATACCGTATTTGTAATTTTGACCGTTCTCATCATTCTTGCAGCGATCCTTCTTATTATAGTCGTGCTGCTCCAGAACGGCAAAGGAGGCGGGATGGCCAGCAACTTCGTGGCAGGCAACCAGACTTTCGGCGTACGTCAGACGGCCGACCTTCTGGAGAAAGTCACCTGGGGCCTTGTAGCCTTCATCCTCGTCGTCTCAGTCATCACCTCCTTCACTACCGGGAGCAACGGTGCCGATGTGGACATCACCAACAAGATCGAGAACAAGGCAAGCGACCAGCAGCCGGCATTCCCTACCGCTCCGGTACAGCAGGAAGCCCCTGCCACCGAGACTCCGGCAGAATAATGTCCGCCTTCCGCCACTGACAGTTTGTCAGTGGAATATATTTTGAGATTCCAATCACCGGTCTCCTTGTGAGGCCGGTGAATTTATTATGGAAAACAGCAAGTACGAATTCTTAAGCAAGTATGCCATAGACCTCAATGAGGCTGCGGCAAACGGAAAACTCGATCCGGTGATCGGTCGAGATGAGGAGATCCGCCGCGTGCTGCAGATTTTGAGCAGGCGCACGAAGAACAATCCGATTCTCGTAGGTGAGCCGGGTGTGGGAAAGACGGCAATTTCCGAAGGCATCGCCACAAAGATCGTCAACGGACAAGTGCCTGAGAACCTCAAGGACCGCAAGGTCTTCTCCCTTGACATGGGTGCGCTTATCGCGGGCGCCAAGTATCAGGGCGAATTTGAGGAACGTCTCAAGGGAGTGGTCAAAGAAGTCGTGGACAGCGACGGACAGATTATCCTCTTCATAGATGAAATACACACGCTTGTGGGAGCTGGCCGCTCTTCAGGCGCGATGGACGCCTCCAACATCCTCAAACCGGCATTGGCGAGAGGTGAACTGAGGACCATAGGTTCAACCACCCTTGACGAATACCAGAAATATTTCGAGCAGGACAAGGCCCTGGAACGCCGTTTCCAGAAAGTCATGGTGGACGAACCGAGCCCGGCAGAGTCAATCGCCATCCTGCGTGGTCTTAAAGAGAAGTATGAGAACCACCACCGCGTCAGCATCGAAGACGATGCCCTGATCGCAGCCGTGAACCTCAGCCACAGATATATCAACAACCGTTATCTCCCGGACAAGGCCATCGACCTTGTCGATGAGGCGGCATCCAAGCTGCGTCTTGAGATGAACTCCGTTCCGGAGCCTATCGACGACCTCAACAGCAAGATACGCCAGCTGGAGATAGAGAAGGAAGCCATCAAACGTGAGGGCACGAGCCTCAAGTCCGAGAAGCTTGACGAGGAACTGAAGAAATGCAAGGAGGACAGGGATGCTCTTACCAAGCGCTGGGACGAAGAGAAAGGCATCGTCACGGAGCTCAACAACCTCCGTCAGAACATCGAGGACTACAAGCGCGACGCAGCCATTGCCGAACGCGCCGGTGACTATGGCAAGGTAGCGGAGATCCGCTATGGCAAGATGGCCGAGGCCCAGAAGAAAGTGGAGGAGCTCAGCGCCAAGCAGGCAGCCATCAAAGATCCTATCATCACTGAGGCGGTCACTCCTGAGGACATCGCCGAGGTAGTGGCCCGCTGGACAGGAATCCCTGTAAACAGGATGCTGGAGAGCGAGAAGGAGAAACTCCTGCGGATGGAAAGCGAACTTCACAAGAGAGTCGTGGGACAGGACAAGGCCATCGAGGCCGTATCTGATGCCGTAAGGCGCAACCGTGCCGGACTCTCCAACGAGCATAGGCCTATCGGTTCATTCCTCTTCCTCGGCACGACCGGTGTAGGTAAGACCGAGTTGGCAAAAGCTCTGGCCGAGTTCCTGTTCAACGATGAGAGCATGATGACCCGTATCGACATGAGCGAATACCAGGAAAGCCACACTGTCAGCAGGCTCATCGGTGCGCCTCCGGGATATGTAGGATACGATGAGGGCGGTCAGCTTACGGAAGCCGTAAGACGCAAACCATACTCCGTAGTGCTGCTGGACGAGATCGAGAAGGCCCACCCGGACGTGTTCAACATCCTGCTTCAGGTGCTGGACGACGGGCGTCTGACAGACAACAAGGGCCGCACCGTGGACTTCAAGAACACCATTCTCATCATGACCTCCAACCTCAAGGAGGAGGATTTGAGACTGCGCATGCGTCCTGAGTTCATCAACCGTATCGACGAGATCGTCACTTTCGATCCTCTCACCAAGGACGACATCCGCAAGATCGTCAGGATCCAGATGGAGATTCTCCGCAAGAAGCTCGAGGAGGACAATGTCTCTCTGACTTTCACCAAGGCGTTCGAAGACGACATGGTCGAGAACGGTTACGACCCGGAGT
>CAKUYG010000137.1 GCA_934702165.1 uncultured Bacteroidales bacterium
GGTGATACCTGTCCTGCTTGAGATGCACATCGGCGCCGAGCAGACAAAGCAGGGCTTTGTGGAGGAGGAGATTCTCGACATTCTTTTCAAGGCGGACAACTACCGAAATGTGCGTTTCTGCGGCCTGATGGGGATGGCTACCCATACCGACAACGAAGACGACATCCGTGCCGACTTCGCAAGGATCAGCCATTTCTTCTCTTATCTCAAGGACCTTTTCCCCGAGCATGAGGATTTCAAGGAACTCTCCATCGGGATGTCCGAAGACTGGCGGATAGCCATAGAATACGGGGCCACCATGGTCCGTATCGGCACGGCTATCTTCGGCGAGAGACAGTATTGAATATCAAGGCAGCCCGGTGTCAGGGCTGCCTTTTCAGCTCTTTTATCATCGCGGCAGCCACTTTCCGTGAGGCTCCGCTTCCGCCGAGGGAATTTCTTATCTCTGTGTAGCCTTGCTCCATTTTTTCGCGGTACTGCCCGTCTTCGAGGATTCTCCTGAGTTCCGTGCAGACGTTGTCCGGATTGAAATCGTTCTGGAGGAATTCCTTGAACACAGCTTTGTCGAGGCACAGGTTGCCGAGGGAAATGTATTTGATGTGGTCCTGGACAT
This sequence comes from uncultured Bacteroidales bacterium, assembly GCA_934702165.1. Taxonomy (GTDB): domain Bacteria; phylum Bacteroidota; class Bacteroidia; order Bacteroidales; family UBA932; genus Cryptobacteroides. The sequence goes on from CAKUYG010000137.1 coordinate 614, forward strand.
GCAGGATATGCCTGGCGGCGAACCATGTGAGCGCTGAAGTGTTCCACCCGACGAGCTGTGGCGTGCCGATGAGGGCCGCTTCAAGGGATGCCGTGCCTGAATTTATGACGGCGGCTTCGGCATATTTCAGAATGTCGTAGGTGCGGCCGAACACGAGCCGTACATTTTTCCTTTCGCCAATATATGGCCTGTAGTCGTTCTCGCTTCTGGACGGGGCTCCGGCCACGATGAATTTCCAGTCCCGGTACTTGTCGAGGCTTGAAAGCCTGTCCGCCACCCGCATCAGCACCGGCATCATCCTGGAGATCTCGGCCTTTCTGGAACCTGCGAGAAAAGCTATGTACTTTCCCCCCACGGGGCGTGAGTAGACATGGCAGTCCACGGCGTCCACGAGCGGGTTGCCTTCATAGGTGAACGGTATTCCGCGCGAGGAGAAATACGGGACCTCGAAGGGGAAGACGATGAAGAGCCTGTCAACCCATTCTTTCAGCTGCCTGTTGCGCCCTTCTCGGGAGGCCCAGGTCTTGGGGGCTATGTAGTAGAATACCTTGAGCCCTTTCCGGTGGCAGAACTCCGCCACTTTCATGTTGAAGCCGGGGTAGTCTATGAGTACCACGACATCCGGCTTCCATGCGATGATGTCTTCTTCGCACCGCTTGAGGTCTCCCAGAAGCTTGAACCCTTTTGAGAGGACTTCCGAAAGGCCCATCACCGCCCCGTCGCGGTAGTGCCTGACGAGGGTGCACGGGACGCCGCTTTCCCGGGCGGCTTCAATCATCAGGTCTCCGCCGCGGAATCTGAATTCCGCCCGACTGTCCTCTGCCGCTAGTCCTCTGATGAGGTTGCTTCCGTGCAGGTCTCCGGATGCCTCTCCTGCTATAAGGTAGTACCGCATAGTCTGTTTAGCTCCTGCCCGTCTGTGTTGTCGATGTTGTGCGGGGTGATGGTCACATACCCTTCCTCCAGCAGCTGATGGTCGGCCGGGTAGACATTGTCCCCGTTGTCGGTGAATTCTCCGGCCATCACGTAGACGCTTTCTCCTTCCTCCAGACTTTCAAGGTATTTCCTTGCGGCTTCATCGGGCTCTTTTCCGCTTTCTTCAAGGTATTCGGAGTATGGACGGTATTCCTTTTCCCAATGTCCCTTGCCCATGTGGCAGAAACGCACGCCCTTGATCCTGTCGGCCGGCAGGGCGGGGAAGTTGATGTTGTACAGTTGTCCGTAGCGGTGCTCCTTTATGTCGAGAAGTTGCTCTATTATGCCTGGCAGTATCTTTTCTACCGCTGAGAAGTCGGCATCCGGGTCATAGCTGTCGAGGCTGACACCTATGGACATCACTCCGTTGACTGCGCCTTCCATCGCGGCTCCTATCGTGCCGGAGTAGATGGCTGCGGTGGCGGCGTTGCTCCCGTGGTTGATACCGCTCACCACGAGGTCGGCGTTTTGCGGCCACAGTATGTTGTCGAGGGCGAACTTGACGCAGCTGGCCGGCGTCCCGTCCAGGTACCAGCGCTCAAGCCCCGGTTCTACGGAGAGTTTCTTTACGGCGATCGGCCTGTGTCCCATGGAGACGGCCATGGACATCCCGCTCTGCGGGGTCTTCGGCGCCACCACCGTGAGGTCTCCGAAACGGCGCATGATGCCCGTCAGGACCTGAAGTCCCTTGGATTTGTAGCCGTCGTCGTTGGTGATTATTATCTTCATTGTGAATTTTTCGGCAAAGATAATTGATTTTCAATAGAAAAATTGATAAATTTGCAGCGCCTTACACGGTTAGAAGTATAGTAAAAGACTTTATAACAACTTATTATTACAAAAATGGTAAAACTTGGTATTAACGGATTTGGCCGTATCGGACGTATGGTTTTCCGTGCAGCAGTTGAGAACTTCTCCAACGACATCGAAGTCGTAGGTATCAATGACCTTCTCGATCCTGAGTATCTCGCCTACATGCTTAAGTACGATTCAGTACACGGCATCTTCAAGGGCGAGATTTCTGTTGATAATGGGGCTCTTGTCGTAAACGGCAAGAAGATCCGCATCACAGCCGAGATGGATCCTGCAAACCTCAAGTGGAACGAGGTCGGCGCTGATGTAGTAGTAGAGTCCACCGGATTCTTCCTCACCGACGAGACCGCACGCAAGCACATCACCGCAGGTGCGAAGAAGGTGATCATGTCAGCTCCTTCCAAGGATGCCACCCCTATGTTCGTATATGGTGTAAACCATGAGACTTACGCTGGCCAGGACATCATCTCAAACGCTTCCTGCACCACCAACTGTCTTGCTCCTATCTCCAAGGTCCTCAATGACACCTTCGGAATCAAGAGGGGTCTCATGACCACCGTTCACGCTGCTACAGCTACCCAGAAGACCGTTGACGGCCCTTCAAAGAAAGACTGGAGAGGCGGCCGCGGTATCCTCGAGAACATCATCCCTTCATCTACCGGTGCTGCAAAGGCTGTAGGCAAGGTTCTCCCTGTTCTCAACGGCAAGCTTACCGGCATGTCACTCCGTGTCCCTACTTCTGATGTCAGCTTCGTTGACCTCACCGCAGAGCTTGAGAAGCCTTGCACCTACGAGGAGATCTGCGCAGCCATGAAGAAGGCTTCCGAGGGTGAGCTCAAGGGTGTTCTCGGATACACCGACGAGGCTGTCGTTTCCACCGACTTCCGCAACAACCCTCACACCTCCATCTTCGATGTGAAGGCCGGTATCCAGCTCGATCCTACCTTCGTGAAGGTTTGCGCTTGGTACGACAACGAGTGGGGTTACTCCAACAAGGTTCTCGAGATGGCCAAGGTCATCACGAAGTAATTTCCGCTTCATCACAAATAAGGCCGGCTGTTTTCAGCCGGCCTTTTTTATGTGCTTTATACTTCAATGCCGGTTCCGGGAGGAAGGTCAAATAGTATGAAAAGTTTGCTTATTAAAATGTGATTTTACATCTTTGCAAAAAATATAAAATGGCATTTTAATGATATATCTGCTCAAGCAAATTATCCTCGACAAGTTCGGATATCCGATGGAGGTCGCATAAGCATTGCGGCCGCATCGTTCTCCACCTATGCCTATGAGGCTCTCAAAGAAGAACTGGAAAAGGTGGAACAACTGATGTTCATCTTTACTTCTCCGACATTTGTAAGTGAAGGTAACGCCAAGGAGAAAAGGGAGTTCTTCATACCTAAACTTAATAGAGAACGCGACCTTTACGGGACAGACTTCGAATTCCTAATCTTTCAAGCATGCTAGTGGTATTACTTTGACTCCGTCTGGGCGTGTGTAAGCCATGCTGCCACCAGTCATAACAATCATCAAGTCGGGCTCGCGCAACGGCACCTGCTTTTCTGTTTTGTTATGCTCTTGAACAAGTCTTTTTATTTTCAAAAGATGCTTGGCTCCTTCTTCTATTTCACGACTGCCAAGCTTACATTCTATTAATGCATAGCGTTCATCATCAAGATGAAGTACGAGGTCTGCTTCCAGCCCATAGCGATCGCGATAGTATGACAAATGATTGCCAAAGCCTGGAGTATAAGCCCGTAGATCTCTCGCGCACATCTGTTCAAAGATAAAGCCAAAGGTCTTGAACTGAGTCATCAATGCTTCTGGGGAAAGTCCTAAGGCTGCAATTGCAATGGACGGGTCTGCAAAAGCCCGTTTTATACCACTTCGAATTGCCGTCTTGCTCCGGACGGAAGGACACCACGCATCAATGTTATCAATAACAAACAATTTGTTGAGGGAGGTTATATAATCCTCAAACGCACTCATCGAAAGTGAAACTTCTCCAGAGGCAGTTACATCAGCTAATAGCGCAGTATTCTTTGCCAATGTTGAGATGTTGCGGGCATAAGAACGTAATATGGCACGAGTAGTCCGTTCATCCCTTTGTACGCCATCTACCCTTGAGATATCGTCTCTACAGATGGCGTCTACATAGTTGCGTGCGATCAGCAACTTCGCCTTGTCACTCCTCAAATTGAGAAATGCTGGCCATCCGCCGCGACAAGCGGCATAAATCAGATCTTCAATTTTCATATCTGAAGTAATGCCGTCTATGTCCAGGTCTTGATTGTCGAACAGATCTTTTATTGAAATCTTTCCGTTAGATTCGCCCGATTCCCATAAACTCATTGGCAACATCTTCATTCGTGATATTCTACCCGTACCAGAATGATGAATTTTACTTCTGTCAATGACAGTAGACCCTGTAAGAATAAACTGTCCTGGCGCTTGCCGCTTGTCTACCATGGTTCGCACAGCATCCCAAAGAACAGGAGCATCCTGCCATTCGTCTATAAGGCGAGGTGTCTCACCCATCAACAATAAGGATGGTTTTGAGGCGGCGGTAGCTGCATATTCTTCCTGCATCTCTGTATCCTGCATTTTGATGACACTTTTGCTCATTTGCTCCGCAGTTGTTGTCTTTCCGCACCACTTGGGCCCCTCTATCAGAACAGCCCCAAATGCCTCAAGACGCTCCGCCAGTTGAATGTCCGCAATCCTATGTAAATAACTCATACTGTAGCCGTGTTTTAATCATATGTGCAAAAATAATGACATTCAGCTATATCTGCAAATAAAAACTAATATTTGTGCATGTTTAATGCTATTAAATGTGCTATTTTGCAACTAACTTTTGCGGTGTTTTACTGCCAACTTTTGCGGCACTGCGTTGTGCCGTGTGCTGTGTCGCGTTGTGGTGTGTGGCGTTGTTTGGCGGTACGTTGCGTTGCTGCTGTCCGGTACAGAAAACAGGGGCAATTCTGTACAGGAGGCGGTTGCACGGCAGTCCCGTGCAGAAACAGGGGTCTTTTCTGTACGGAACGGGCTGATAGTGTCCCCAAAAGTGTGTCAGGACAGACTGATGAAATTCTTAACAGATTACTTCTTGCATGTCAATCTTCCAAGATTCAAGGGTGCGGGTCTGTGAGGAGATGTTGACTCCGACCTTGACGCAGATGCCGTCCGTCTTGTATGGGATGAGGTAGCCCTTGTCGTCGATCTGGCGGAGGGCCTGATCAGCGGAGCCGTCGAGCTTGAACTCGAATACATAGATTCTGTCCTTTGTCCAGCATACGGCGTCGGCCCGACCTGCGGCGGACTTGACCTCGGCCCTGGTATAGTAGCCCAGG
>CAKUYG010000138.1 GCA_934702165.1 uncultured Bacteroidales bacterium
GCGAAATGGTAGACGCGCTAGTTTCAGGAGCTAGTGTCAATTGCGACGTGTGAGTTCGACTCTCATCCCGCGCACAAAAAGGGGCTGACCGACAGGTCGGCCCCTTTTTTCGTTGCCGGCTATCCTATTCCGTACGGCAGACCTGCCTTTCCCGTACCAAAGTTGCTTTGTGGGCCGTTTTGTACGGGGAACGGCCATTTGCCGTACCGAATGCGCAGGGGACAGAGGTGGCTGAGGCTCAACACAAAAGCCCCGCCTCAGCCACCCTTCGCCCCGGCGCAACAATGCCCCGCGTACAGAAAAGGCCCGGTTTTCTGCACGGCACAGCTCCGAAACCGTGTCCCGTACAGCAGAAGGCCTGATTTCTGTACCGGAGAATTCGCTCACGTCCCGAAAGAAGCGGGCCGGCAACTATTCTGAGAAAAACAGTATTCAACTGGTCGGATTCTGAATCAAGACACAATGGAAGAGGGAGACTGTCAACCTTACGGTTTTCAGTCTCCCTCTATCGGATTGGTAGTCCCTACAGGAATCGAACCTGTATTTAAGGTTTAGGAAACCTTCGTTCTATCCGTTGAACTAAGGGACCGCGCATGAGGCGGTGTCTTACTCAGCGTTCTTGACGATGATCTGACGGCCTCTGTAGTAACCGCACTCCGGGCATACACGATGATACATCACTGTTGCGCCGCAGTTAGGGCAGGTAGCAAGTGTAGGAACTGGAGCGAAGTCGTGGGTACGACGCTTGTCCCTGCGCTGCTTTGAAAGTTTGTGTTTCGGATGTGCCATTTTTTATTCTTTTAAATATTTATTCGCTCAAATACTTCGTAGTCTCGACATTACATTCTCCGTCCGGATGGACTCTTTGAAGGGGGAGTGACGTGCAGACGTAGTCGTAGACGTCCTGACTCAAGTCCAACTCTCCGGATTCCGGAGTGTAGGTCTCCTCAAAAGATGTGTCCACCGGTATCACCAGATTCTCGAGGCATCTGTCGCAGGCCACGGTCACGCTGCCGTGGATTCCGCAGTCCGCTTTGACCGTGAGCCCCCTTCCGGAGACCTTGGCGGTCACAACCAAGTCTGCATCAAGAATTTCGGTGTTGCCGAAATTGTCAAAGAACTCCTGTCCGGCCTTCCACTCGTAGAGCTTGGGGCCGCTGCCCAAATCGGACAGACTGACTACAAAGGGTTGCAAAGTTAACAATTTTTTTACGATTATCAATCTTCGTTGTCGCTATTTCTTTTTCTGGCGATAGGATCGAGCAGAATCTTGCGTATTCTCATGTGGTGAGGGGTCACTTCCACGAGTTCGTCCTCCTGGATGTATTCAAGAGCTTCTTCGAGCGAGAACTTGATGGCCGGCGGAAGCACGATTTTCTCGTCGGAGCCTGCGGCGCGGACGTTGGTGAGCTTTTTGGTCTTGCAGATGTTGATGTTGAGGTCGCGTTCACGGGTGTGCTCCCCGATCACTTCGCCTGCATAGATCTCTTCTCCCGGCTCCACGAAGAAACGTCCCCTGTCGAGAAGTTTGTTCATGGAGTAGGCGATGGCCTGGCCTGTCTCGAGAGAGACGAGCGAACCGTTGTTGCGGCGCTCGATTTCTCCCTTGAACGGCTGGTATTCCTTGAACCGGTGTGCCACGATGGCCTCTCCCTGGCTGGCTGTGAGCAGGTTGGAACGGAGCCCCATGAGACCTCGTGTCGGAATCTCGAACTCGAGAAGGGTGCGGTCGCCGCGCGGCTCCATGTGGATGAGGGCTCCCTTGCGGCGTGTGGCGATCTCGATGGCGGCGCCGACGAACTGCTCCGGAACTTCGATGGAGAGCTCCTCTATAGGTTCGCATCTTTGTCCGCCGATGGTCTTGTCAAGCACTTTCGGCTGGCCCACCTGGAGTTCGAATCCTTCGCGGCGCATGGTCTCGATGAGCACCGAGAGATGCAGCACGCCGCGCCCGTAGACTATGAACGAGTCGGCGGTGAGGCCCGGTTTTACGCGCAGTGCGAGGTTTTTCTCAAGTTCTTTCTCGAGCCTTTCCTTGATGTGCCTTGACGTCACGAACTTGCCGTCCTTTCCGAAGAACGGGGAGTTGTTGATGGTGAAGAGCATGCTCATCGTAGGCTCGTCTATGGCGATCGGGGCGAGCGCCTCAGGATGTTCGAAGTCCGCGATGGTGTCGCCGATCTCGAAGCCGTCAAGCCCGACCACGGCGCAGATGTCACCGCAGTGCACTTCGTCCACGTTGGTCTTGCCGAGTCCCTCGAAGACCATGAGCTGCTTGATCTTCTGCTTCTGTATCACATCGTAGCGTTTGCACAGGCTGATCGGCTGGCCGGTGTGCAAAGTCCCCCTGGAGACTCTTCCTATGGCGATGCGTCCCACGTAAGGGGAGTATTCCAAGGATGTTATGAGCATCTGCGGAGTCCCCTCCACTACAGGCGGGGCTGGGATTTCCTTGAGGATCGTGTCGAGGAGCGGAGTGATGTCGGTGGTCGGCTTCTTCCAGTCGAGGGACATCCATCCCTGCTTTGCGGAGCCGTAGACTGTGGCGAAGTCGAGCTGGTCATCTGTGGCGTTGAGGTTGCACATCAGGTCGAAGACCTCTTCCTGCACCTCGTCAGGGCGGCAGTTGGGCTTGTCCACCTTGTTTATGACAACGATAGGCTTTTTGCCGAGCTGGAGGGCTTTCTGAAGCACGAAACGCGTCTGCGGCATACATCCCTCAAATGCGTCCACGAGCAGAAGCACTCCGTCGGACATGTTGAGCACACGCTCTACCTCGCCTCCGAAATCGCTGTGCCCCGGAGTGTCGATAATATTGATTTTGACGCCTTTGTAGGTTACGGACACATTCTTGGCGAGGATGGTGATGCCGCGCTCGCGCTCGAGGTCGTTGTTGTCCAGGATCAGCTGCCCGAGGTTTTCAGGCTGGCGTACAAGGTTTGCCTGATAAATCATTCTGTCGACGAGAGTCGTCTTGCCGTGGTCGACATGGGCGATGATCGCTATATTTCGTATTTCCTGCATAATTCTCTGATGCTTCAGCTTGGTGTCCGCGGCCTGACCGGCAGATGCCGGCCGTAAAGGCACGGACCTATAAACGCGCAAAGTTACGTATTTCTTTAAAAATTCATAATCCAAATATTTGTTATCTTTGTAAGATATGTGTAAAAAAAGCCTGATATCCGCGTGCTTTCTGCTTGTAGCACTCTTTGCCGCTTGCGGCGGTGGTGACGGTGATGGCCGGCCTCTGGAGGATCTCCCTGATCTTCTGCGTGCTGTCCCGTCGGATGCGCTTGCCGTCAGCTGCGCATCATCGGCCGGTGAAGCAGTTGCTCTGCTGGATTCCACAGACAGGCTCCGCAGTCTGGACCTCAAGTCTTTCCGATCCAGGCCGGCAGTGCTCTCGATGAGTTACAACGGCTCCCTTGTCCCATCTCTGACGATAGGTACCGGGGAAGGCGATTCCACCCGTGCTGTCACTTCCGCGCTCCTGCAGGCCAGGAACAAAGGGCTTTTTGCTGCATACTTCGCTCCCGACAAGTCTTCCGACCGCCAGGGTTTTTTGACATTCACCGCTTCCGAATCCCAGATGGCCGCGCTCAAGCGGCATATCGGAAACGGGAGTTCCGTGCTCGACGCACCGGGCTTCCCTGATGCGGCGGCACAGACCAGAGGGGAGGACTTCACGGTCCTGCGCAACGCCGGGGCCAGCTATCTGCTTCCCAAGGGTTTTCTCGGAGGGGTTTTCCCGAAGAGGAGTCTTGCGGCCTTTCTCCACAAGGCTGCGGACTGGACGGTGCTTGTCCCGGACGGAGAAGATTCATACAGCGTCAGCACGGTGCAGGGCGGTTCGGATGCGTATTTTGTCAATGTGCTCTCTTCGCTTCCGCTGTCGGGAAGCCGGCTCGGGGAAGTGCTCCCTGACAGCGTGGATCTTGCCCTCGCCCTTCCTCTGCCGCAGCCGCAGATGCGGACAGCGTATGAGAGGTATATTGATGCCTCGGTCAAGATGACCGCATACGTGCGACGCCTTGCAGAATTGAAGACTGCATCCGGTAAGGATCCTCTCAAATGGGAGAAAGAGATGGATGCGGCGGAAATCGCTCTTGTCCGTTGGGACGGCAAGTCTGCGGTGCTGCTCAGACCGCGGAAAGCGGCCAAGGTGCAGGGCGTTGAGGGGAATCCCTATCGGGGATTCGTCCCGGCATTGTATGGGGATGCGTTCGCTCTGCAGGATGATTCCTGTCTGTCTGCCGTGTGCGGCTGGTATGCAATAGGGAGCCGGGAGGCTGTGGAAGAACTTGCCGGAAGGACGGAAATTAATAAGGACAGCGGCTGGCCCGGCAAGGGCTGCCATTTTGTTTTGTACAGCTCGGGCCGTTTCATGGCCTGGAACAAAAAAGGAATGAGAATATGGAAATCAAGTCTGTAAATAAACTGATTGAGAAGAGCATCAAGGAGAATTGGGACCGCGATGCATTGTCGAACTACCAGGGGGCGACGCTCAGATACAGGGATCTGGCCGAGCGCATACGCTACCTGCAGATCGCTTTCGAGCAGTGTGGGCTCAAGAAGGGGGACAAGGTGGCCCTCTGTTCGCGCAACCAGGCCAACTGGGGCGTATGCTTTCTGGCCTCGATGACATACGGGGCCGTGCCGGTGCCCATCCTGCACGAGTTCAAGCCGGAAAACATCCATTACCTCGTAAACCATTCGGAGGCGAAGGTGTTCTTTGTGGACGAGGTCATCTGGGAAGGCCTATCAGAGAACGAGATGCCGGGTCTTGAGGTGATAGTACAGATGAATACTTTGAATTTCATTTATTCCCGCAGCGCGGATTGCGTGGAAGTCAGGGAAAACCTCACCAGGACATTCAAGAGCCTGTATCCGGACGGGTTCAAGCCTGAGGATGTAAGTTATGTGGAGGATAAGCCGGAAGAGTTGGCCCTCATCAACTATACCTCCGGCACTTCCGGATTCTCCAAAGGTGTCATGATCCCTTACAGGGCACTCTGGTGCAACATCTGGTTTGCCGCTAACGTAGCCGAGCCGCAGATGAACTGTGAGTCCGAAGTGGTCGCCATGCTTCCGTCTGCCCACATGTACGGCATGATGTTCGAGTTTCTCTTCGAGATGACGATCGGCGCTCATGTCCACTTCCTTACCCGCACCCCGAGTCCGAAAGTGATAATGAAAGCGTTTTCCGAAATCCATCCGGATGTCATCATCGCCGTACCTCTCATAATCGAGAAGCTTTACAAGAGCCAGATAAAGCCGGTGGTGGACCGCAACAAGGCGTTCATGCGCATTCCGATCCTGGACCAGTTCGTCCTGAAGAAGATCCGTAACGCCATGATCGATGCTTTCGGCGGACGTTTCGAGGAGGTGATCCTCGGCGGTGCGGCGTTCAACCCTGAGGTGGAGAAGTTCATGCGCAAGATCCACTTCCCGTTCACGGTAGGCTACGGTATGACTGAGTGTGCTCCGCTCATCACTTATGCGAAATGGTGGAAGGCCCGTAGGGGCTCGTGCGGCATGGCCATCAACGGCTGCCAGATCCGCATAGACTCCAAAAATCCGCATAAAGAGCCGGGTGAGGTGCAGGTCAAGGGCGACAACGTCTTCCTCGGATATTACAAGAACAAGGAGGCTACCCGCGCCGCATTCACCAACGACAACTGGTTCAAGACAGGTGACATAGGGGTGATCGACAACGACGGCTACCTCTACC
>CAKUYG010000139.1 GCA_934702165.1 uncultured Bacteroidales bacterium
GATCGGAGCTTCTCCAGCTCCAGGGCCTTCTCGAGACGGCTGTTTTCCGCCTCCAGTTCCTTGATGCGATCCTCGGGATTCTTTTTCGCCATGGTTTCTGATGCCTGATTTTCCGGCAAAGATAACGATTCCCGCTCATTCACGTACTTGTCCACCCAGTAATAAACTGATTCTACAAACACGGAACCATATATAGTGGAATGTAAAGGAGGTTGCCTTTTGCTTCAAGGTCTCCTATATGGACAATGTAAGGCTGGGCAAGATAATTTGCATATTTTCTGATGCATTTTTCTAAAGACGTGATTGTAAAATCCGATGAAGACTTTACTTCTATAGGAGAAATATTGTGACGGCTTGTGATTGATTTCTTCGAAATCAGAAAGTCTATCTCCATTCTGTCGTCCTTGTTTTCCCTTGACGGATTCGAATAGAAAAATAATTTGCATCCGATTGCAGCAAGCATCTGGGCAACAATGTTCTCCATCAGCATTCCGGCATTCATCTCCAGTTTGTCTTTGAGAATCTTCTGATATAGTTGTTCCGAAACTATTCCTCGTTCATCAAAGGAATGACTGATCATCAGTCCCGTGTCGTTCATATAGCATTTGAGCGAATTGTCCCTTTGTTTGAGTCCCAGCCCGATGTTTGGTTCCGTCGTATTGAATGCGAGATTTACCATACGGGCATCTCTCAACCAGAAGAAAGAACTGTCATAGTCCCTGAACCTCGCATCCTTATGCAAGTCGGAGAGCTGAAACTTATGCTCGTGAAGTTGCAGCTGACCTGGAATGGCCTCGTAGATTGCCTTCACTTTCGGTGTGTGTATTCCAGCATACTGGTCTATACAATTGTTGTATAGATTCAGGATTTGCCTTTTGACCCTGTCAACATCTTCGAAAGACCTTGTCTCAAGATATTCCATTACAGCCTGAGGCATTCCCCCGACTATCATATAAAGGCGAAAGTAGTCCATCAGTTTACGATGCATTGATTGCCCCACTGGTTCTTTTATCTCAAACTTCATTCTCACGAACTCCATCAGATTTTCTTCACCGAGTGCCCATAGGAATTCCTCAAAGTCCATAGGTTGCAAGACCATTTTTTCCTCTTCGGAAGGAACGAGATAGTCTTCCTGTTTTTCATCGCTTTTCAACTTCTTTCTGGTGCTCATCTGCATACCGAGGAGAGAGCCAGTCTCTAGATAATCATAACGTCCGTCCTCTACAAGATATTTGATGGCTGCACGAGCGGCAGGGCAGAACTCAATCTCATCGAATACGATGATTGACTCCCGTGGGTAAAGCTTTGTTGAATAGAATGTGCTCAGGTATATGAAGAGCATATCCAGATTGTCCTTGTAGTTCTTGAACAGATCCTTTATGTCATCCCCGACCTTGAAAAAATCAATGATGATATGGCTTTTGTATTCGTTCTTTGCGAACTCTTCGACGATATAGCTCTTCCCGACACGTCTTGCGCCTTCTATCATCATTGCAGATTTGCCGTGCCGCTTGGTCTTCCAGATGACGAGCTGGTCATATAATTTTCTTTTCATCACGAAATCAAGTTTTGTATCACGCTAAAATTACACGAAATCAAACTGTAAAACATTGCGTTTTTACACAAAATCAAGACAAATATACAGAAGAGAAACAACAAATGCAACTCGGATTGACCTTCTCTGAGAATGGTTGTTTTGATTTTAGTAAGCGGCAACTTGTTTTTTAACGATTACTTATTCCAAATAGGTTCAAAATAACTTCTAATGGAAAATGTGTAATTTTGCGCAATATAATACAATGGCAAAAGCGCAGGAAATAATCGATCTGATGACCTCGATGCGGGATCCGGTGCAGAGCGGGATACTTTCGAGGTTTTTCAAGACAGGCAAAGGCGAATACGGAGAAGGGGACAAGTTCCTCGGAATCAGGTGTCCACAGACCCGCAGTGTCGTCAAGGCTGCGGGACGGGAGATCGAACTTGAGGAGGTTGACAAACTGCTTGCCTCGGAATGGCACGAGATAAGGTTGTGCGGCTTCCTCCTGCTGGTCGAGCAGATGCAGGGCTGCCTGTCTAAGAGAGTCCGGCTTTCTGTCCGGGCCGCTTCACGCCGGAGGGAGTTGACGGATTTTTACCTTGCACATTCTCATCAAGCCAACAACTGGGATCTCGTCGACATGAGCTGCCCCAAGATTCTTGGCAATTTCCTTCTGAATCCGCTGCCCGACGGGACCATGCCGTCCCGGCAGATACTCTATTCCCTCGCCGCAAGCGACAACCTGTGGGATCAGCGCATCGCGGTTGTGACCAACTGGATGCTGATACGCGCCGGAGAATTTGATGACTTGATACGCATCTCTGACATGCTTCTCCCCCACCCTCATGACCTTATCCACAAGGCTGTCGGTTGGATGCTGCGCGAGATGGGCAAGGAGAGTCCGGAGGCGCTCGAAGAATACCTGTCTTTGAACCACGGCAAGATGTCACGGACCACATTGCGCTACGCCATCGAGAAACTTCCTGAGCCAGAACGACAACGCTGGATGAGGATGTAACCCGGGGTTGTCCGGAAAAACGGATTCGGGGTAATATGTTCCGGACTGAGGGTATACCGGCAATCGTAAAATCGCCGTATTTTTGCAGAAAATCACGGTTGCATGAAAGACATCTACATAGACACCGTACAGGCTTTCAATGACATCTATGGCCTGGAGACCCTTCACCCTCTCGTTGCTGTCGCTCGTGTGGAGAGTCCCTACCAGATGGAAGAGCACACCCTGCACTACGGGGTGTACGCCCTGTTTCTCAAGGAAAACAAAGGCTGTAAGCTTTCGTATGGACGCACTCCATACGATTTCGACGAGATGACGGTCACGAGTTTCGCGCCCGGACAGAGCGTGAGGGTGGAGCCCAATCCCGATGTGCCCGGCCCTAAATTCACCGCACTGCTGTTCCACCCTGACTTTTTGAACCGTACGAATCTTGGCAGGAACATTTCCCGCTACGAATTTTTCGACTACACTTCAAACGAGGCACTGCATCTTTCCGTCGAGGAGATTGAAATTTTTCGAAATGTCCTGTCGATGATCCGGCAGGAGCTGCACCATTCGATTGACAAGCATACACGGGAGCTGATAGTCAGCAACATAGAACTGCTGCTGAACTATTGCCTGCGTTTTTATGACCGCCAGTTCATCACCCGTGAGGAGATCAACAACTCGGTTGTCAAGAAATTCATGGGCATGCTCGACGAGTACATTGCAGGCATAGCTGAATCGGATGGGCTTCCTTCGGTGGGTTATTTCGCCGACAAATGCTGCTATTCTCCTAAGTATTTCGGAGAACTTGTGAAGACAGAGACGGGAAGGACGGCCAAAGACATAATAAATGACCGGCTCCTGTCTGCCGCAAAGAGCATGCTTCAGGATGAAAGCCTCAGCATCGCCCTTGTCAGCCGCAAGCTCGGCTTCGAGTATCCGCAACATTTCGTCCGTTTCTTCAAGGCCCGTACCGGCCGCACACCATCTGATTTCCGCAACATGCCATTGATATGAAATCATTGATATTAAGTATATTAACTATAGTTACCATGTCTACTTCAATTCATGCGCAGGCTCTGACTGACCGTCAGAAGCACCTCGGCACCATTGCGGCCTTGGAGGCACAGGGAGATTTGGAAAGGCTTGCTCCTGCACTAAAGGATGCACTTGATGCAGGGGTGACGATCAATGAGATCAAGGAGGCTTTTTCGCAGTTGTATGCCTACACAGGCTTCCCACGTTCTCTCAACGCCCTCGGCGTCCTGTCAAAGGTTCTCGAAAACGGTAATCCTGGCTGGAACGAGGGACGTGAGTGGGTTCGGCCTGCTGAATGGGATGATGCACAGAAAGCCTATGAGCTTGGTGTGAAGAACCAGACACTCATGTCCGGGGCACCTTTTTCCTATGATTTCTGCCCTCAGATTGATTATTATCTCAAATCCCATCTGTTCGGGGATATTTTCGCCGGGGATTTGCTCTCTGCCGCCGACCGTGAAATTGTCACCGTTGCTGCGCTATCGGCACTCAAGGGTGTCGCTCCTCAGCTCGCATCCCACAAGGCAGGAGCTGTGCGTATGGGCAACAGCCCACAGCAGATCGATGAACTGTGCCGTTTCTTGAGTGATAACGGCCTGAGCCAGTGCGATTCCGCGGCTGATGCCTGCGCCGGAGACTGGCCTAAAGGTAAGCCGAACACGGGTTTTGCACAGTTTTTTACCGGAAAAAGTTTCCTCGCACCCCTCTCCCCGAAGAATCTAGACCCGGGAGAAACCACGGCCCTTCCTATGAACAATGTCACATTCGAGCCGGGATGCCGCAACAACTGGCATGTCCATCACGGAGCCCGGCAGATTCTAATCTGCGTCAGCGGCAGAGGTTGGTATCAGGAGTGGGGAAAGGCTGCCGTTCCGCTCAAGGCCGGTGATGTAATTGACATACCGGAAGGTGTGAAGCACTGGCACGGGGCACAGAAGGATTCGTGGTTCCAGCATATTGCGACACATGTTGCCACAGGGACGGCTGAAGTCTCGAACGAGTGGCTGGAACCGGTAAGTGATGAACAATATTCAAATTTGTAGAACATGTATATAGAGAAGATAAAGTCGCCAGCGGACTTGAAGGGGCTGGATGTCGAGGCGCTCAAAGTGGTCGCCGACGAGACAAGGCAGGCAGTGCTCAGCCGAGTGAGCAGGCACGGCGGACATGTGGGACCGAACCTGGGGTTTGTTGAAGCCACTGTGGCACTTCACTATGTTTTCAATGCTCCAGTTGACAAAATCGTGTTTGACGTGAGCCACCAAAGTTATGCGCACAAGGTTCTTACCGGAAGGGCTTCCGGATTTTTGGGAGACGTAGATCAGATGAATGCCGTATCCGGCTATACCTCTCCTGCGGAAAGCCCTGAATATGACCTGTTTGAGATAGGGCACACCTCCACTTCCGTAAGCCTTGCGACCGGTCTCCAGAAAGCACGGGACATCCGCGGGACACATGAAAACATCATAGCCGTCATCGGAGACGGGTCCCTCTCGGGTGGCGAGGCCTTCGAGGGGCTTGACGAGGCATCCGAACTCGGCACAGGCATCATCATAGTCGTGAACGACAACGAGATGTCGATAGCAGAGAATCATGGTGGCATATACAAGAATCTGCGCGCCCTGCGAGAAAGCAGAGGCGAGTGCCGGGACAATTGGTTCAAGGCATGGGGCTTTGATTACAAATATCTTGAAGAGGGCAACGATGTCGGGAAACTGATAGACATCTTCCGCAGCGTCAAAGACACTGATCACCCGACGGTGGTGCATATACACACAGAAAAAGGGCATGGTTTCGCACCGGCGGTAGCGAACAAGGAGGCCTGGCATTACGGAGCTCCGTTCAATCCTGTCGACGGCAGCAGGCCGCCGATGCCAGCGGTGGAGACTTATGAGGAGCTCCTGAGCGACTGGATGCTTCGTGAGATGAAGGCTGATTCTAAGTTGATAGCGGTCACCGCAGGGACACCTTCTGCGGCCGGATTCACCCCGGAAAAGCGCCGGGAGGCGGGCCGGCAGCATGTGGACATGGGCATAGCGGAGGAGCAGGCCGCAGCCATGAGTTCCGGCATGGCAAAGGGCGGACTCCGTCCGGTCTGGACCGTCTACAGCACTTTCGTCCAGAGGGCCTATGATCAGATC
>CAKUYG010000140.1 GCA_934702165.1 uncultured Bacteroidales bacterium
CCTTGACCCTGTACTCGTTCCAGTCTTTTTCGGATGTCGGGCCGCAGACGAGCTTGCTGTTCTCGGCACGTAACTCCTGGTGAATCAGATAGTAATCGGAACCTTTGCCGTCATTTGCAGCCCAAATCTCGTATGAGACCGTGACCGGCTCGAACTTGTGTCCGGCGTAAGCGTTGTAGGAATAGGATATCTTCTGTGCGTTGGTGATTTCATCCAGACTCTGGCTGTCTTCGTTGGGGACAACAGCGGCGAGGATGCTGCTGCCTTTCTCCACGGACAGCGTGTTCCCTGCGTCCAGCCATCTGGCCAGGGCATCGGCGTGGAGTCCGTACAGGTAGTCTGTCGGGACATCTTCGACACGATTTTCAATATAAGACTCACCCTCGCTTTCATCGTCTCCGCTGATGCTTACTTTCAGCGGTTTAGCTTCATCAAGGTCGGTGATGATCTGGTATTCCCCGCCTCTGATGGCGAGGATGTCGCAGAGCACTCCGTCCGAGTCATCGTCATCAATGAATGCCGGGACGAGCAGGCCGTCTTTGTCTTTGCTGATATTCAGGATGTTCCGAATGACGGTTCTTCCTTCTGAACTGATGGAGAGCGGGCCGGTGCCGATGGCTTTCCTGATGGAGGCCTGGAGTTTGCGAAGCAGGGCGTCGGTCCCGGTCCGTGTCGGCTCGCAGTAGACGAGACTGCCTCCTCTGGCGAGCAGGCCTGCGATGGCATCCGCATCTGCTGTGCTGAGCGCGGATGATGCCTTGTCGTGGAGCACTGCGGTCTTGACGGAGGCATCGAGAGCCTCGGCCTTGTCTTCAATGCGGGCCGCGAGAGCCTTGGCGCTGCCGGTGTAGGAGTGGGGGAAGATGTAGGTCCTGGACTGTGTTCGCACGCTGAGGGCGTCTTCTGCCGGGTAGTCAGGTTCGTTGATGCTGCCGGAAGCGCTGCTGAGGTCCTGCCTGTCGCATGCGCAGAGGGCAAGGGCAAAAAGGGTTGTGAGTGTCAGTCTGCGGATGTGCATGGAAATCAGAATGTGAAGTGTGAGACTTTGTCGTATTCCTTGAGTATGGCCACGTCAAGTGTCCTGCTGCTGAGGTTGTACAGGGAAGACCACTGTGTATGGGAGGTCGGTTCGTTGATGTCCACATCGGTGGCGACATCTCCGAGCAGCTGCATGGCCTGTTCCGGGGTCAGCTTGTAGGCATTGAGTTTCAGGGTTTCCCTCATCTTGTCGTAGCGCCATCTTCCGTGGTCGGTGAGGCCTCCTTCGGGGTGGGATTTCATCAGTGGGCTGACGTAGAAGTTGGTCACGCAGCGCAGGGTGTCGTTGCCGCTGAGGACCTGCATCATGTTCGGCCTGCCGCTGAAGTCAGGGTTGTCGTAGACATATTCCACTATGGCATAGTCCCCGGTGGCGTCGGCGATGAAGAAATGGTAGTTGCCGCCGGCGGGGGAGTCCTGGCAGAGGTTGTAGTTTTTGAGCATCTCTATGGCCTCTTCCACAGTGGAGGCCCTGTCGAGCAGCATGCGCATGGCGACCGTGGTGATGATGTTCCTCTTGCCGGGAGCGTCCTGCACAGTAGGGTCTCCTCCAAGATGGAGCACGCCCACGGCGAGACCGTCCTCATTGATGCCGTCCATCAGGGCGTAGGGGAAAGCCATCATCACGGAGAGGTCGGAGACTCCGTCGGTGTAGAATCCTTTCTTGAGCCCGAGCCAGTATGAATCGACCATGGAGATGGATTTCTTGCCGCCTTCCGGGGCTGTCCTCACCAGTACAGCCGTAATCGGGATTTCCTTTCCGGTAGCGGGGTCCTTGTGGCAGAAGTCGAAGTTGCGCCCCATAAGGAAGGCGCTGCCGTCGGGAATCGGAGCTGCGAAAGCGCTGCAGGCGGCACCGGTGTTGAGCTCTGGGCTGGCCTGAGGGGTCTTGTCGAAGAGCGCACCGGCCACGAATCCGATGATGCCTTCGGCATCGGTCGGCTGTGCGGCGAGCATCGCATCGAGTTTGTAGTCCTGCGTATAGTCGAGTTCGTAGAACCTTCCGCCTCCATTGTCAAGGTCTTTCATTGACCTTATCATCTCCAGTTTGGAGCGGTCGGTGATGTAGGCTGCCGGGTTGGATGTGACCTCGGCGCTGTTTCGGCATCCTGCCAGGGATGCGGCCGCTGCGAGGGCGGCAAGCAGAACAGTCTTCTTCATCTAAGTATATAAATAGTCTTTATTCGTGTTCTTTGCGGCATGCGTGACTCATGCGGAGTGCCGTATGCCAAGAATGCAAAGTAACGATAAAAATCGGAATTTTACAACCTTACGGTCTCGTCTGCCCCTTCCGTGACGGCTTCGCGGTGGGAGATGAAGATGACGGTGAGGCCGTGGAGTCCCATGTATTCCCGGAGGTTGGCGAGCATCCGCCTTTCCGTCTGAGGGTCGAGCGAGGATGTGGCTTCGTCCAGAAGGAGTATGCTTCCGTGCTGCAGGATGGCCCTTGCCACGGCTATCCTCTGGCACTGGCCCTCGCTCAGGCCGCTCCCTGATTCGCCGCAGGGGCTGTCCAGGCCTTGCGGAAGGCTGAACACGAAGTCTGCGGCGGCGCTGTGGAGTGCCTCGCGCATGCTTTCTTCAGTGGCACGGGGGTCGGCGAGCAGGAGGTTGCTGCGTATAGTGCCGCTCATCAGGCTGTTGCCCTGCGGGACGTAGCGGAAATTGCTGCGTACGCCCTTGCCTGCCGGGGCTGAAGAGCCGGAATCGTATATTGTGATGGTGCCGCTCTCCGGCTTGAGCAGCCCGAGGATGAGTTTCACCAGAGTGCTTTTGCCGGCCCCGGTGGGTCCGGCTATGGCGGTGAGGGTGCCGGGGCGGAAGTCATGGGAGAACGAGCTCAGCACCACGTGCCCGGAACTGTCCGGATAGGAGAAACTTACATTGTCAAAACGGACGCCTGCCGCCCCGGCGGAAGTCCATTCCGGGCCGTCCTCTTCTGTAGGCAGGTTGCCGAGCTCCATCAGCCGCTCTATCGAGGTGAGGGCGTGGATGAATGCCGGCAGCTCCCTTGCGAGGTCGGCAACAGGGCGCTGCACCTGCCCCACGAGCTGAAGGAAGGCTGTCATCATGCCGAAACTGACCGTGCCGCCCCTGATGCCGAGTATGCCCCAGATGAAGGCCGCCGCATAACCGCCCATGAATCCGAACGACATGAGTCCGCGGGCCACAGCGTTGTAGTTGAGCCTTTCGGCGGTCTTGGTCTTGAGGCGGGACTGGAGGTTGCCGAGGGAGGAGAGCACCCGGGCTGTGCCGGTGAGGGTGAGGGCAAGGATACGGTTGTGCAGGTTCTCCTGGATGAGCTGCTGGATGTCGGAGTCGAGACCACGGATGTCGGAGGTCAGGGCTCTGAGTCTCAGGAAAAACAGTTTCGAGCCGCCTATGGCGGCAAACATCAGTATGAGCAGTACCCACAGCAGGCCCGGTGCCATCAGAAGCAGGTAGATGGAGGCCGCAATCAGCTGGAACAGGGTAACCACCGCCCCGGGGATGTGGGAGCAGAGCAGTTCAGAGATTATCCTGATGTCCTCTTCGAGACGGTTGACCGCGTCTCCGCTGCTGAATTTCTCCCGTCCGGTCCATTCGCTGGAGAGCACCCTGCCGAAGAAGTCCTGGCGCAGGGAGTTCTGAGTCTGGAGGATGCCGTATTTCTCGCAGTAGGAATATGCTATGTTCGTCGCGAGCTGAACCGCCATGATGATGGCCATGAGGGCTATACGTCCGGACAGCGAAGCCGGCGAGGCGCCGGTGGCCACGTCCACAAGCTCTTTGCAGATCCAGACGAACGACAGGGATGCGGCAATGCGCACAAGCCCCAGCAGGATGCAGGCGGTGGCCCATTTCCTGGCCGGGCCGGACATCCCGTGAAGTCCTTTGAGGCAGCTGCGCAGGCTACGCATCACTTCTCAAGCAGTCCCGCCTTGTCCCATTTGTCCACGAGCGCGGCCGCGTCGGCGGATGCTGTCTTCTCGTCCACGTCATATTGAGCAAGCAGCAGGTCGCGGACGTCGTCTGTGCTGAACTCCTTGCCCTGGAGGGCCTTCCAGAGGTAGGCTGCGGTGGAGTTGAGTGAAACTATCTTGCTGAAGTCGATCTGGGCCAGGCCTTCACCGACCACCATGTAAGTGTCTCCGATGGAGCGGAGCACGAATCCTTCTTTGATTTTCATTGATGTATATAGTTTATTATCGTTTCTTGTTTTGTGTGAGGGAATGTTCATGCGTTTTGCCGCGCCGTTGTTGTCTCAGGGGTGGGGGAGTCTTCTGTATATGGCTAACAGGTAGCGCCTTATCGGCAGCAGGAGGTGCCATGCCTTGCCGCTGCCTGGATTGACTTCACGCTTGCCGTCCCTTATTATACGTATCACTTTTCCGAGCACGTCTTCTTTTTTGAAATGTTCGGTGCCCCGGATGTTGCCGTCTCCCATCATTGTATAGCTGTCCCCCTCATGCGCTATGATGCGGTGCATCACGTACCTGTCGGGGAGTTTTACGAGCACGATGTCCCCGACCTGCGGATCCTCGCACTTGCGCAGGGCCACGCTGTCCCGTCCGTCGCGGATGAAGGGGAGCATGCTGTTGCCTTTGGCCTTGAGGATCACCTCCCGGCCCTCTTTGAGGAACTCTTCCGCCCGGGCGAGCAGGATGTCGTTTGGAATCTGAATCTGAGTCATTTTCCGGAGACTGTCGTATGGCACAGCTGTGCTGCCTCTGCGTCCGGTCGGCAGTCCAGCAGGTACATGGGCACTGTGGTGACGAGTTTCTGCAGGGTGGCGTGTATGCCGTCCGCCGTGCCTTTGATCTCCCTGAACGCCGAGCATGAGGAGAACAGGGAAGCGTAGGCTTCGATGGTGGAGAGGCGGTGTATCCTGTTCTCCGGGCATTGTCTGATGCGGACTATGGCTCCGAGAGGGGCGCTTTCCGCCTTGTAGCACGGGGTCTTGCCGCTCCACGGGCTGCCGTAGATCCGGGCCTGACCGTCTTTGATGCGGATGACCGGGTTGTCATCGTTGAGCAGGGTGCTGCCAGGGATGTTCTCTCTCCAGAGGCGGCTGTGGGTGCTCTTGCCGGTGCCGCTCTTGCCGAGGAAGGCGTAGCCGGTGCCATCGCATACGGTGACGGAGGCGTGGATCTCCAGGGTGTCGAGCGGGGCCGAGGCCAGGGCGAACATCAGCATCAGGGCGTTGTCAAAGGCGAACCGCAGGGCTCTCTCTGTGGCGGAAAGGAGTTTGAGCCTGGCGCTGCGGAAGTCTTCGTCCGCGATGAGCGTGCCGACTGCCGGGAGGTCCGCATCGGGGGCCATCCGGATGAGCCAGCCCTTGTCGAAGCGGCTGAATGCGAGTCCGGGGTAGCCTTTTTCCTTTACTTCGTATACTGGTGTGGTTTCGGGGACTTGCAAGTCTTCGACGATTTCAAGTGAGCAGAGGGGAGCGGCATTGCTGTTTGTGGTCAACTCAAACGGGACGTAGTTTGGGCATGCTTCCCGCAACGTGGAGATGTCCGGTGATGTGACCTGGATGATGTGGTCTGCTATCGAGTATAGTACTGTCATTTTTGTTTTTTTGTCTATTCTCTGCGGTTTATTCGCCGCGCAGGGCTGCCCTCGTGCCGGTGGTGAAATATTTCCAGAAGAACTTCATGGAGTCGAGCGGGAAGAT
>CAKUYG010000141.1 GCA_934702165.1 uncultured Bacteroidales bacterium
GTGTATTATTAGGTTCGGTTTCGTTTAATACATGAATTTTTTCGTCTGTAATTGATTTTTTTTCTGGATTTTGAGGGATAGTTTGGTGGTTTTCTGCTTCTGTGTTTTCATCCTTTTTAGGTATTAAAACGAGTGACTCCGCAGCGTTTGATATTGTGCGATTTCTTAGGGAAACATTTTCTAGGCCAAATCCTTCGGGGTTTAAATCAGCGCCTCTATCTACGATAAAAATGATACCCCCATCTGGAATCGCGCGAAATTTACCGAGATAGGGTATTTCTGCAAAGGATTCTTCTTTTAGGCTATCGTGTATATTATTTGTAAACTCTGCTATGATTTGACTAGCTTCTTCTTCGGATATCCCCTGCGTGGCAGCGTAATACAAGGTAAAGTTAGTTGCACTTGCTTCATTTTCTCTTGAAAAAGTAATTTTTTTGTAAGGGGGACTTATAGTATATCCGTTATCCAATATGACTGAGGGTTGGAGTTCTGTTTTGAAACAGCCTAATCCGGGTATAAAGACAGCGTCCTGTTTTACAAGGGATTCTATCAGTACTGAAGAAATTGAGTCTATATTCATAATGGCAAAGTTAAGTAACTTTCAAAAAATTATCTGCATCATCTTAGAAAATCTTTTCGACCTACCTCCATAGAAATCTCCTACTAATTTAATGTTACTTATTTTTCGAGTTACTGAAAAAGTTGAATCATTTTTTTTGAAAAAACATTTGCGCTTTTCAAAAAATGTTGTACATTTGCAATCCCAACGCGAAAGCATGGGAAAAAATTCCTCTTTAGCTCAGTTGGTTAGAGCACCTGACTGTTAATCAGGGGGTCCTAGGTTCAAGTCCTAGAAGGGGAGCCAAAGCGGACAAATCATCAGAAATGACGGTTTGTCCGTTTTCGTTTATTCGCGCGGGGGCGGCAATCTGGCAAGAACGGGGTATAATTGCCAAAAACGGTTGGTAATTTCTTTGTAAATTATTGATTCTTTGCTAATTGCTTAAATTAGATAAAAACGTTTTCATCTAATGAGTGATAAGCCGAGATGTCCATCTGGCCCGATGGCGGGTCGGGTAGGACATTTCGACTTTGCCTGGCAAGCGCAAATCCAATCACGGTGACGGGTCAGCCTGATGCTGCAGTTGGGCAATCCGCCAGACTCGGTCACAGCTAGTCACCTCTGACCGCATTCCAGCCGCGGCAGGCGTGACCGACGCAACTTGAGAGGCCCCATCGGCCATGTTCACCTGCCATAGAGGCCATGCAGGCAATGATGTCATGGCCGGACTTGGTGGGAGATGGCGCCAAAGAGGCATAGCAATATTTCCGGGAAGTGCTTGTCGGCCGGACAGACATGACGAAGATACAGAGGCTGCTCCAGATAGGACGTACATTTATGCAGACCAGACGAAGGCCAGTGATGTCTGGCAAAGGTTGGGGTAAAAATGCGAAAAACACCAATACCTTTAAGTGGTCTAAAAAGAAGCTCCTACGCGTAGGGGTCTTTTTCTGTACGCAGACCAACTGTAAGCCCGTCTTGATACAAATCGCACACGAGGCTCATCGTGGCATCAGGTCGCAGGAGCTGCACGGGTTCAACACAAAAGAATCGCCGTGCCAATTCCTGCTTCCGACGCGTGAAGGAGAATCGCAGATGTCAAACATTCCGCGCAGGTGTGAGCTGATTTTGGAGAAATCGACTCACACCTGGACGAGGCACAGGCCACAGACGCAGCTGCAGGGCAGGTGGCAGTGCCAGGTGGGAGCGGAATCGCCGGAAACGACTCACACCTGGAAAGGCGCGAAAAAGATGGCAAAAAGCAGCCAGAGCAAAGAAACAGCCAGAAATCGCAGCCGTGACAAAACAGCAGCGCAGGTAAAAATACACTGCCGCAGCTCCCCAAAATCAGTGTTTCCGGTACTGCGACGGGGAGACCCCGAACATCTCCTTGAAATGCTTCGCGAAATACTTCTGCGTCCCGAAGCCCACAGCCTCGGAAACCTCAACGATGCTCATAGACGGATCTTCGGACAAAAGCTGGGCGGCCCTCTTAAGACGCATTGTGCGTATGAACACCGACGGGTTCATGCCGTACAGGGACTGGATCTTGCGGTACAGGCTCATCCTGTGCATGCACACATCCGAAGCCAGGTTCTCAACAGAATAATCCGGATTGCCTATATTGGCCTCCAGCTTCTCCATTATGAGGGCCATCAGCTTCTGATCCACCGTCGTGACCGTCACATGCATAGGAGACACGTCCGCCTTGCCGGAGAACGAGCGCATGCGCTTCTCCCTCTCCTCAAGGAGATTCGAGATGCGCACCTCCAGCATTTCCATCCTGAAAGGCTTGGAAAGATACGCATCGGCCCCGCAGTCATACCCCTTGATACGGATGTCCTCCGACATCCTCGCCGTTATCAGGACCACCGGGATATGCGACGTCTCCAAATCAGCTTTCAGACGCCTTGCCAACTCAAAGCCATCCATCTTCGGCATCATGACATCACATACTATGATGTCAGGCATAGAGGAAGGCAATTTTGCAAGACAGTCCTCCCCGTCACAAGCCGTGCAGACACGGTATTTCCGAGAAAGCTCATCGCGAAGATAATGCCGGAAGTCAGCATTGTCATCTACCACCATTATACTCTTCCGCCCGTCCGCCGGCACGGCAACCAAGCTGTCCTCGGCATCTTCAGCGACAGGAGGCACTACGGCCAGAGAAGCCGGCAACACTACAGAGAACACCGTCCCCTTGCCCACCTCCGATGTGACCGATACACTCCCGCCATGCATCTCCACGTACTGCTTGACGAGGTTCAGACCTATACCAGACCCCGTAGAGGAAGCTGCATTTGAACTGCGGTAGAAACGATCGAACACATGCGGCAGGTCCGCAGCAGGTATGCCTATCCCGCTGTCCGCCACATCAAGGCGGATCGCCCCGTCCTCCGCCCTGGAAAGACGCACCTCTATAGATCCTCCTTCTGGAGTGAATTTCATCGCATTGGACAGCAGGTTGTTGATGACCTTCTGCATCATGTCGCTGTCGAAAGACATCAGGCAGTTGTCCGAAAAATCAGTGAATCTCAAGCGTATACGCTTCTTCATGGCACCGTCGCGGAAAGGTTCCAGCACACTTGCCACGAACTCGGAAAGATTGCCTTGACGCAGCTGGAGCTTCTCCCCGCCCATCTCAAGTTTCCTGAAATCAAGAAGGTGGTTGACCATGTCCAGAAGGGATTTGGCATTGCGGTGCATCGTCTCCAGCCGGCTGTATTCATCAGTCCCCTCCTTGTCTTTCATCAGGCTTTCGAGGGGAAGGATGATCAGAGAAAGCGGAGTCCGGAGCTCGTGTGAGATGTTGGTGAAGAACCTGAATTTCATCTGGTTTAGTTCCTCTTCCTGCTGACGCTGACGCTCAGCCTGCTGCAGGGCCATATTGCGCTTGGCGCGCCTGTAGAACATGGCCACCGCAACCCATATGGCAGCCATCACCAGGAAAGCATAGACGAACAGGGCCGGAGTTGACCGCCAGAACGGAGGCCGTATCAGGATCGGCACACTGGTGCAGCCGCTCCAGTCCATACCGTTGTTGGAAGCCTCCACCTCGAAAACATACCTTCCCGGCTCAAGAAAGGTATATTCCGCCACCCCGAGAGGAGACGACGGCGACATGCGCCATCCATCCTCAAAACCGGAAAGCCTGTAACGGTAGCGGCTGTGCTCCGGATTCGCATAGTTCAGATTGGTGAAAGTAAAACGCAAAGACGTCTTGTCATACGGCAGCCTGACATCCGAGACGGACATATCCACCCCTCCGGCGGTAAAAGACGAAATCCTCGGAGCCACTCCATAGTCAGGTATGCTCAGCGACCCCGGAGCGATGACGCACATCCCTGACGATGCACCGAAATAGATGGTGCCGTCAGAATGCTTCAGTACGGATTTCGGGAAGAAAGAACCGCAGTCAAGACCATCTTCGGCTCCATAGTCTGTCCTCTGGACCGAGCCGTCTTCAGCTACCTTTACACTGGACACACCGCTTGTGGACATTGCCCAGATAACCCCGTCATCATCTTCAGCCATACCCATCATGACCCCGGAAGAAATTATCGGGCGGGACTCTGAAGCACCCTCCCTCATGGAGAGTCCCCCGGACTCGGCCAGCCAAAGCCTGCCGGAAGAATCCTCGAGAATCTGGTTGGTAAAGGCAAAAGAATCCTCCTTCCTCATATCCACGACCTCATCCGCGAGCGGATCATAGCGGAAACGCCCGTTGTCTCCCGAAGCGACGATGGTACCGTCATCCATGATGAATATGTCACGGATCATCATGTAGCGCTCAAGTTCGGGATGCCCGTCCCGGAGAAGGGAAATCCGTCCGCTCTCCGGTTCGAAGCGGCCCAGACCGCCATAGACTGAAATCCAATACTGCCCGTCAGCATCTCTGGTAAGGGCACGTACGCAGTTGAGATTCGGAGAGGCTTTCTGATATGAGACATCGACGGCGAACTGCTGAGGCCATACATAATGACGCACCCGATGCCCATCTATGCAATAAAGCCCATTGTAGAATGTCCCGGCCCATATCTTCCCGGAAGGCTCCACATACAGGCCGATAATAAGTTCATCCCGAAGTTCAGGCCACGGGGACTCCATTGCCCGGGCCGCAGGATCATACCGCAGCAATCCGTGTATGGTACCGACCAGCACCTTGCCGCCGGGAGACTCGGCCAGACACTTGACACTCTCGTCAGGCATGCTGCCGCTTTTGAGGGTCGAGCCGTTGACGGTGTTTATGCGGACGATGTCCGGATGCCAGAACAAGAGCCCCTCCTGCTGGGTCGCTATCCAGATGCCTCCACGCGGATCGGCGTATATCCTTGATATGTCAAGATGAGGATAGACCGGAGTCGCCCCGATTCTCTCAAGACAAGGGAAGCGGTACACGGTCCCGTCCTTATAAAATATACGCACCCCCGAACGGGCCGAACCGACCCACAGATTGTCCTGCCCGTCCACGGCTATTGACGTAAAAAGGTCATCACTGCCCTCCGGTATATCCTCGATGTTGGAGATCCTACCGTCATCCGGATCAAAACACATGAGATGTTTGTCCGACATGAACCAGCGCTTTCCCGAGGATGACTGTGCCGCCTGCGTACGGCTGGAGCTGCCGTCACGGAAAAGATGGCGGAGCGTGTCCCCGGGAGCGGCTGAAGGCTGCGGAATGTCGTAGATGAACTTTTCCGTCTTCCTGTCAAACGCCCATATATGATCACGCGCATGGAGAATCACCCTGTCGTTGCCGGGATCATACACGACATGGTCCTGCCCGTTGTATTCAGTATACGGCACCATCTCCTGGTCCCAGCGCCAGTTCTTGAAACCTGCCCCGTCATAAAAGCACAGCCACGACGATGTCTGGATGCACATCAATCCGTCCGGCAACATCAGCATATCCCGGACATTGTTCTCAGGCAGGCCCTTGGAAGCATCGAGCATGCGGAACACATACGGCTTTTCCGCTCCGCGGGCACAGAACCCGAGAAGCAGAAAAGACAACGCTATGGC
>CAKUYG010000142.1 GCA_934702165.1 uncultured Bacteroidales bacterium
GGCAACACGAACCCTAAGTTCCAGGGCGGATTCGGATTCTCCGGACAGTGGAAGAACTTCGACTTCTCCATCAACTTCAACTACATGTACGACTTCGACGTCAACAACGCCACAGCCTACCAGCTGTCATCGTCCGAGGGCAACAACAAGAAGTTCTACAACGTGCTCGGCAAGTTCTCCGAGAACCGCTGGCACTACTACAATCCTGCCGACGGCGACAACTACTACAAGAACTACTGGGTGGACAATTCGGTGGAGATCTACAAGGCCGCCAACGAAGGCGTGACCCAGTGGAATCCGGCTGACGTGACCAACAAGATCACCCACTCCTACTTCATAGAGGACGGCTCATTCCTGCGCTGCCAGGATCTCACCGTCGGCTACACCCTGCCGCAGAACATCGTCCGCAAGGCCGGGCTCTCAAGGCTCCGCCTCTATGTCAGCGCCACCAACCTGTTCATCCTCACCAACTATTCCGGATATGACCCGGAGGTGGACGTGCAGACCGGACTTACCTGCGGTATGGACTACAACCGCTACCCGCGCAACCGCAGCTTCGTCTTCGGCGTAAACCTCACATTCTAATTTAATGGACAGAATCATGAAAATAAGATACTTTATCGCTGCCGGCCTTGCACTTGCGTCATTGTCTTCCTGCAATGACTTCCTCAGGGTGGATGCGCCTTCCAAATACGACAACGACTATGTCTTCAACGACAAGACTGAAATCAACCGTGCTCTCAACGGGGTGTACGCCCAGATGCTGAGTTCAAACACATACGGGCAGGCCTATCTCAGCACTTTCTGCTTCAACAGCGACGTGGACATGGCGATGTTCACCAGCGACGTCTCCACCAACGACAGTTACCGCCGCTTCGACTGCACCCCTCTCGGAGGGGGCATCTCAAACACATGGAATGCGGCATACAAAGCCGTGGAATACGCCAACAACTTCATCTACCAGCTCGAAAACAGTCCGTTCTACACCGGAGAGGACAATGAAGAGCTCCTCCAGATGATGGGAGAGGCCAAGGTGATGAGGGCCATGTTCTACCACGACCTCGTGACCCTCTTCGGCGACATCCCGTTCTCTATGAGCCCTATGAGCGGCACCGATGACAACAAGTCCCTGCTGCTCCCTGTCACCGACCGCGAGGAAGTGCACAAGGCCCTTATCGAGGACCTCAAGGGGATAGCCCCGAAGATGCAGTTCGCCGCCGATCTCAGCGGCGGCGTGGAGAGGGTCTCCAAAGAGTTCTGCTGGGCTATGATAGCCCGTATGGCCCTGAGTTGCGGCGGATATTCACTGCGCCCGGACACATCAGACCCTTCAAGCTACGGCAGCATGAAGCGTCCTGCCAACTATCAGGACTACTACAAGATCGCCCGTGACTACTGTGACTCCGTGATCGTCTCCGGACGCCACAGCCTCAGCCTGCCGTACAACCAGGTCTTTATCAACGAGTGCAACTACGTGGTGGTCAACAACGACGACCCTATCTTCGAGATACCGTTCGCCAAGAACAGCACCGGCAACATCGGCTACATCCAAGGCCCTACAAGCCAGGTCTATGAGGGCAACACCGCTGGCAAGAACATCTGGGGCGCCAGCAGCGGCAATGCCAGGCTCAACGCCCTCTACCGCTTCCTCTTCGACGAGGACGACCTCAGAAGGGACTATGTCAACGGCATGTGGTACTACCAGTACGACGGCACCCCTGTCCTGCTCAACGACCGCACTGCCTTCAACAACAAGTGGTCCAAACTCTGGTCAACCTCTTCCCTTGGCACTAACAGCACAGGCAACACGGGCATCAACTATCCATATATGCGCTACGCCGATGTGCTCCTGATGTACGCCGAGGCCGTCAACGAGCTTGAGAACGGAGTCGCCGGAGCGGACGGAGCGAAGGCAATCGACGCCCTCAGGCAGGTGCGCAACCGCGCATTCAAGGACAGCGGCAAGGTCGAGGCCTGGCTGAGCGAGGTCAGCGCCTCCAAGGAGACCTTCCTCAAGGCCGTGCTGGACGAGAGGAAGTTCGAGTTCGCCGGGGAGAACATGCGCTGGAAAGACCTTGTGCGCAACAACATGTATTCCGAAGAGCTCTACTGGACATTCCTGCGCTACTACGGCGTGGCGGAGAACGGGGCCGGCTCGTCCGACTATCTGGAGGCTGTCGCTCTCCACGACGGGAAGGATCCGGAGTTCTGGGACAACATCCCTTACGACATCTTCTACAAGGATGCCCAGCCTAACCCGGGCGATGTCTCCGTCTATCCGAACACAGCTCTGGACGTGGTGACATTCTACGACCTGTACAAGAGTCATGTGCACCCGGGAGGAGACTGGCAGCAGGCCTCCATGTTCGGCTGGTGGAACGACGGCGTGGGCTGCCCTGAGGACAGGATGCTCTACTCGTTCTTCGGCTTCATCCGTGCCGACCAGACAGGCATCATCTCCGTGGTCAGGGACGGCGCTCTCGAGACGCCTTCAGTCGACAACCTGCCTCCTGTACGCTACATACTCCCTTATCCGCGTACCGCCATCCAGCGAAGCAGCGGAGTCTACAAGAACTACTACGGTTACAATTGATAAACACTCAGAGACATGAAATTCAAATACATATACATGGGTCTGGCTGCGCTTGCCGCTGCTTCGCTCTTCTCCTGCACAAAGGAGATGGAGGGCGTATACGACGACGCTCCGGAGAGGGAATTCATGACCATGTTCCGCAAGGAACACAACACAGCCAAGTCAAACGATCCTTATGCCTGCGCGGTCGAGGATCTCAATGACATACATCTCTACTGGTACGGGGTGGACGGCTGTGCCGGCTACGAGATAAAGATGGCGCTCCAGCCTAACGTCTCATCCGGTCTCGCTTCCGACTGGGAGAATCCTGCCAACATAGTATTCGACACCATCGTGAAGCCTGATGTGCTGGACCTCGTGATCAAACACCTCAACTACAGCACCAGCTACCGTTTCGCTATCCGAACCCTCTCCAAGAAGGGGGCCGAGTACCACTCCAAGTGGTACGGATACGGCGACGGACGCCACTGGGCGGACTGGTTCGGACTCGATACCGAGATCCGCTATGACACCCCCGACGTGTTCGAGGTGGGCAGCATCACCAAAACCACTTTCCGTGTCAACCTCGACCTGGACTATGCCAACTCCGGCGATCCGGGTACCTACAAGGAGCACTTCGAGGTGGGAAATGACGGCCGTTTCGTCGTGCATTACGTCAAGGTGGAGGCTTCCCCGACCAACCCCGACGCAGTGGTGCCTACCAAGTGGCAGAAGTACTACCTGACCGAAGAGGACAAGGACCGCGGATACATCGAGATAGACGGGCTCCAGAAAAACAGCGTCTATGTCGTGAACATGGTCAACGAAAACATCCCTGTCTACGTGGACGCCCTGTACAACACACGTACGGTCCGTACAGACGGAGACCCTGGTGAGCCTATCTTCCTCAAGCATGAGGTATGGCAGGAGGACACCATCCCTGGAGCCGTTGAGTACAAGGCGATGTGCCTTGACAAGATCCTCACAGACTACACCAACAACGCCGAGCTGGCCGAGGGCACCATCTATGAACTTGAGGGCGGCAAGGCCTACTACTTCGCCACCAACCCTACCCTCTGCAAGGGCTTCACCATGCGCACAAGGGCCGAAGACCTCGCGAAGGGGCTGCGCGCCAAGATATATCTCGGCGGCATGTCTCTC
Organism: uncultured Bacteroidales bacterium; assembly: GCA_934702165.1. Lineage (GTDB taxonomy): Bacteria > Bacteroidota > Bacteroidia > Bacteroidales > UBA932 > Cryptobacteroides. The sequence goes on from CAKUYG010000142.1 coordinate 3,734, forward strand.
AACCCTGACGGCTCGGCCGCGTCCTGCAACTTCATGTTCGGACGCCCGCCTCAGGCCGGCGAAAGTGACGCGCCTATCAATGTCAAGTCTCTCGTTTTCGAGGGTATAGACTTCGACTGCCCGCTCGCTACCAACTTCGGTGACGGCAAAGCCACCGGCAACTACTTCGCCAACATGTACTCCAACGGCATGGCGGTGACGTTCTCTTCATTCGAGGTGCGCAACTGCACATTCCAGAGGATGATCCGCGGCTTCATCCGCGTCCAGGGCTCCAAGCGCAAGATATTCGAGAACATGCTGATCGAGAACTGCCTCTTCTACAACTGCGGCTACTACGACAACAACGGTCGCGGCTATGCCTGGTTCGCCGGTGACGGAAAGGACCCTAAGTCCAACATCTACAAGAACCTCGTGGTGCGCAACAACACTTTCTACGATTCTCCGCGCACCTGCATGTTCACCGACAACGGCAAGAACCTCAAGTGGCCTTCAAGCGTGCAGTACAATATCACGCTCGAAAACAACACCTTCGTCAACTTCAGCACCCGCTCGAAGGGGCGCAAGATATTCGACCTGAGGTATCTGCCGAGCGGCAGCAAGATCGTGGTCCGCAAGAACCTCTTCATCCAGACGGCGCAGGAGGGGGATGACCGCAACCTCTATTTCGAGGGCATGGATATCCGGCAGATCAACGGCGACTCCAAGGAAGTGACGTTCGACATCGAGGACAACTACTCCTCAAGTTCAGACGGGGCAAAGCAGGTAGACGACAAGATCTTCACCTCCGCGGCATTCAGCGCCAAGAAGAACAGTGCCGGAGCTTTCCTCAAGTACACCCCTGGAGTGATCCGGGGCGCGGACGCCCTCGTGGTCAAGGTGGGAGAAAAGCCTATCTCCCCTACCGAACTCATGAAGAATCCTAACCCGCCTCACAAAAACGGGGACAAGGACGTGCACGAGATTGACAACCTCGACGGCCTGTACTTCAACAATACCGAACAGGTACACAACCACGAGATCTACACCAAGGGCATCGGAGACCCGAGGTGGAGACAGTAAAACACCATTAAAAGAGGCGGCCCGTCGGGGTCGCCTCTTTTCTTGCATGTCTACGGCATCGGGCTCAAGCCCTCCCAGCGGACATCCCATGTGCCGTCTTTCGGGAACCCCGGATTAGGCTCGTCGCATCCGTCCCAACCGGCACACATCATCCCCACGGCGAGGAGCAGGCCCCCGTTGCCCGGAAGATACATTCTCAGGCGCTCGGTGCGGTAGTTGTTGCCGCTCGGCAGGAGCAGGTCGCTGCGGCCGTCCATCGTGGCCGCACGCACGGCGATGTCGGTACGGCGCAGGCGGGTGGCGTTCATCATCAGGGCCGGGTAGTTCCAGCTCCAGCTGCCTCCCTTCCATCCCCAGTTCTCGGCTGCGCGGGTGACTGTTTTCTGCATGTTTTCCTCGTTGAAGAGCCTGCACTCAGGCAGCATGCCGTAGGCGAGCAGGTTTTCGGATGAGGTCGCACGGACATAGAACGGGTCGCGGCCATTTGCCGGGGCAGCCTTGACGGTCGTCGTTGCGGCTTTCGGCCTGATGCCGTTGAAATAGCCTCCGGCCGGTGCCGCCGGGCTGTTGTCCAGTTCCACGGTCATGTTGACAAAGTCCGGAATGCCGGGGCCTTTTTCGGCCGGGAGATATATTCCGTCCGGGCTGGTGGAGAGCGGGGCGAGCTTCTCCATTATCTCGTCCCACTGTGGCACGCGCTCCTCTCCGAGCCGTTCTCTCCACTCCTGGGCCACTTTCAGCCCGAAGTGCCAGTAGG
>CAKUYG010000143.1 GCA_934702165.1 uncultured Bacteroidales bacterium
GCGCGTAGCCGCTGGTGATCTCGAATCCGCGTACCTCAAGCCCGTCGGCGTTGAGGATGGTGATGGCCGAGCCTTCTTTCTTGCCCATGTTGATCACGGGACGCCCCTCCCCGTATCCGGAGAACACGATCGGTTTCTCCGGGGTGCCGGAGCTCTTGATGACGAGGTTGCCGTAGAATGTGGCCCCGCCCTCGAAGAGGACTTTGTCACCGGCCTGGAAAGTGGCGGCGTTGACCTTGTCGATGCTCTTCCAGGCGTTGCGCACTGAAAGTCCGTCCGCCGAGTCGCTTCCATGCGGGGATACGAAGTATGTCTTGTCCTGCGCCTGGAGTCCAAGCGCGGCAAGAGCGAATATGCTGATTACTAAACTAACTCTTTTCATTTTTCTTGTTGGGTTTTGGGCTGTTTGTTTATGATGCTTCCGAGATATTCTGATGCGCCGATGTCGGTGCTTCCGTCATATAGTGGATGCCCGAAAAAGTCGCGATCTCCATTGTTCTGGATGTCGATTCCTGCACCGATGCAGGGGGAGTCCGCGCGGAGCATGTAGCCCTTGAGGGTGCACAGACCGTCCCTGCCCGTGCCTGGAGCCTCGAACTTCGGGTCTGCGATCAGGGCCTGCGGGTCATCCGGGATTCCGTTTTTCCACGGGCCGAAGTAGCAGTTGGCAAGGAACATGCTTCCTGCCGGGAGGTCCGGCTTGAGGGTGTCGTCGAACTTTCTCTCCCAGGTGTAGCCTGTGGAGTAGGCGGTGCGGAAACGTCCCTGTCCGGTGGCATAGAAGATGTTGTTGACGAAGCGGGCCCCGAGGCCGTTGATGTCTTTTGCGCTCTCGGGGTGATCTCCCCGGAAGAAATCAATGTCCAGCAGACCGTGGTCTACATAGAACACGTTGTTGTAGAGGATGTTGTTTTCTTCAGGGCCGCCTTGTATCTGCACGAGGTGGGTCTTGTCGTTCTCGGAGATGTTGTAGCGTGCGATGTTCCCGTAGATGTTGTACATCAGCAACAGGAAGCCATGGTTTTCCTTGCTGTAGTTGTACTGGGCGATACAGTTTTTGCAGTTGAAGTCGAAGTCGTATGCAAATCCGTCCCCGTTGTAGAGGTTGCGGCCGGTGTTGTAGACTTCGTTGAACTGCATGACTGTCTCCTCGGTGTCCTGGATCCAGCATGCGGCTACGTGCGGCCACCAGCCATCGTCTCCCGGAAGGTCGGGTGCTCCGGCCCTGAGGCAGCTGCGGCGGATGACGTTGTACTCGATCAGGCCGCGGTACGGGCCGTTGACGAAGATCCCGTCTCCGCCGAGGTTGTCCATGCGGTTCTTGCGTACCACCACGTTGTCACGTGCGCCCCAGCAGACGATGCCGCACTTGTCGATGCGCTCGATAGTGTTGCCCTCGATACGCACGTCATTGATTGTGGACGGCTTGTAGGACGGGTCACGGAACGATTCGCGGTCGCGCAGAATCCTGACGAGGATGGCGGAACTGTAATAGCCCACATTCAGGCCACGTCCTCCCATCTGACCCCAGATGTCGTGGATGTAGTTGTCCTCGATGACGATGTGCCGGATGTCGTTGCCCTGTCCGGAGGCTGTCACGGCTATGCCCTGACGGCCCGTCCCGATCTTGAACGGGGCACCGGAAGTGACTTCCATGCCCTTGACCTCCCAGTAAGAGATGTTCTCGAGCAGGATGCCGGCACCTTCAGCCTCACCGAAATCGATGACAGGTCGCTCCCCGCCCCCGTAGGAGGAGAGGACGATGGGATTGCCCTCCGAGCCGGAGCCGCGGGGCTTGAGCTGCCCCTTGAAAACGGCTCCGGATTCGAAGAGAATCTTGTCTCCGGGCTGGAAGACCGTGCCGTTGACTTTGGCGATGGTCTTCCAGGCACCCTTGACAGAGAGTCCGTCCGAGCTGTCATCCCCGCCCGGCGACACGAAGTACGTCCTCTGCTGCGCAGAGACCGACAGGGTGAGGAGGATGGAGAGGATGAGAGTTGAACTTTTTTTGAACATCACTATTATTTTTTAACAAACACAACTCTGTTGACAGAAAGTGGCTTGACATCTATGCTTTTTGCACTCTTTATGCTGCGGGTGCTGAAGCTGATGTCTGAATGGTCAGCATAGGCGCGTGAGAGCCTGTCAGGTGCTGACACATCCTCAATCCTGACGGCCTTGTAGCCCTTAGGGACTGAAAGGTTGAAGCTCAGAGGTTCGGTTGACTTGTTGACAAGGTAGACATTGATGCCTTCAGAAGTCTCGCAAGCCGAGAGTTTGACGAGCTCGTTCTTTGAACGGCGGTTGACGATGAGAGGGAAATTGACCTCTGTGGCTGCAACGTTGTGAACCCTTTCCGGCATGCTTCCTGCCTTTGGCTTCATATTGGTCTTCATCTCGGTAGCGAGGGGATATTCATCATCTCTCTGTGCGAAGAAGCGGAACACTTCTCCCATCGGGGAGAGCCAGGAGGCTTCCTTGGATGACTCTATCACATTTTGTCCCCAGGTGTTGACGCAGTTGTTGAAGTTCGCAAGGTAGTATTCGCCGCCATAGGACATATAATCCATCAGCTGCCCAGCCCCGTTGAGGGCGTAGAACCAATGTATCTGCCTGTATGAAAGCACTTTCTTGTAGTCGTTGACAAGTGAAGGTCTCCAACCGTAGAACTGAGGCACTTCAGGATCATCGAAAGGCTCCGGTGATGCTGAGTTGGCAAGCCACTCGGTGTTGACAAGTTTGATGTCGGTACCGTGTTTCTTGTTGTAGGCCCTGATGGAGTCAAGAACCTTGCTGACGAATTCAGGTTGTCCGTTGCGGGCTATGAGATAGTCGATATAAGGTCCTGCAATCTCCAGCTGCTGGTCGATGTAATACGAACTGTTTGAGAATGAATATGTCATCATCATGAGTTCGATGTCCGGGTCGACGGCTTTCATGGCCTTGGCGAAATCAACGGTGTACCTGGCATACTGGAGAGGGGTCCATTTGCGTCCTGCCTCGTTGTCCATTTCGAACATCCGCACTTTACGGGTGCGTGTGGCGCCGTTGCTCTGACGGAACTTGCCCATAGGGGTGTCGTCGGCACCATTGAGGTACTCGACAAACTCGGCTGCCTTGAACGGGGTGCTGGTCATCATGTTGATGCAGATCTGCGGTTCGCAGCCGACCTCATCGCAGAGTTCGAGGAATTCGTCGATGGATGCGTCGTTGTCATCGAAGCCGCCCCAGTAGTAGCTTGAAGTCGTAGGACGAAGATCCTGCGGGCCTACATAGTTGCGCCACTGGTAGAAGCTGGCGTAGCATCCGCCAGGATATCTCAGGACAGGGACCTTGATCTCCTTGAGGAGGTCGATCACGTCCTGTCTCCAACCCTTGAAGTTGTCTGAAGGCATGAGAGAGCAGCAGGACAGGCACATGTTCCCTTTCCACTCGTAACTGAGTTCAAGAATCGCGTTTCCGGTAAAACCGAGATCAGGAATGCGGCAGGTGAATGTCTGCTGGTATGCCCTCATCGGGAAGGACTGCTGGTACAGGATGCGTCCAGGGTCGTTCTGGTCTCTGAGTATTACTTCGAAAGGCATTTCGATATCTTCCTGACCTTCGAGCGGCTTGAATCCCGGGAGAGAGGCCGAGAGTTTCGGATATGTCTGCCTGATGCCTGCCAGCAGACGGAAGTCGTAGGATCTTCCCTTTTCCAGATAGATTCCTTTCTGGGCGATGCCGGCACGTTTGTCATTGGGCTTGGTCATCTGCAGCGAGCCGTTGCCTTTGTAAGATTCGGCGCCGATGATCCATGAGAGCGTCATCAGCTCCGGATCGGTCACTGTCCAGTCGTCTTCATCGTATCCGCTGTGCCAGAACGGGGCGTTTGAATTGTACATCTCCTTGGAGAACATCCACCACTGCTGCGTGGCTTCCATGTCTCCGAATGCCGGGATGGTGCCCGGAAGCTGGAAACTGCGGTTGTAAACCATTTCGGACCACATTCCGCTGACTTGGCGACCGAATCCCGCCTCGACGAAATTACCGAAAACGAATGGGCTGATCTCTCTCTCGGAGAGCCGTGTGAGGGATACTTCTCCCTTGACTTTGTTAGACGTCCCGCCCTGGGCTGGCCACAGAGTGGCCAGACCGAGCGCGGCGACGAGTAGTGTTTTTTTCATTCTGAAAAGTATGTGTGTCTATTATTTGGAGTATCCAGGATTCTGCTCAAGGGTGTATTTTCCCTTGTAGTAGGATGCATCGATGGCTACCTTAGGGATAGGCAGATGAGAATGGAATTCCTTGACATTCAAGCCTTTCTCGTGCTTGGAAGCATCGTTGCCATAGTTTTTGTAATACTCGCTCATCACCTTTACGAGACGTCCGGTTCTTGCGAGGTCGAAGTAGCGGTCATACTCGAGGGCAAGCTCCACGCGACGCTCGTGGTAGATGGCTTCACGAAGCTCATCCTTGTTGGTGGTCGTCACCTCAGGAAGTGCATTCGGGTCATCTCCACTACGTCTTGCCCTACCGCGTACCTTCTCAAGGTAGATGAGAGCTTCGCCGCTCTTGCCAAGTTCGTTGCAGCCTTCCGCCATATAGAGAAGAATGTTCGCCCAGCGGAGAACGATCTGGTTACGAGGAAGGTCGTCTTCCCAAGAGTCGTCAGTCCTGTATGCAAAAGGAACATAATCCTTCTTGCCCTGGTATCCGGAGAATGAAGAAAGGTTGAAGTGGGTGTGTCCGTCGTAGAATTCATTCGGAGCGATTACAGTGGCCTTGAGGCGAGGGTCTCCCGGCTCGAATGCGTTTACGAGGTCAAGCGTAGGGCAGTGCAGTGACCAGCCTGTCCATTTTTTGAGATATCCCTTAGGGGTACCGTCGGAGTTGATGTTGTCCGGGAACTCCTCAAGCATCTTGTTGTATACGAAATCGTAGATGTCTTTGCCGTTGAAGTTGTGCAGAGTGGTCACGCTAGGATTAAGGTCAGCATTGGTGATGCCGGCATCATGTCCGTAGAATGAAGAGTTGTTTCCGTCGTTCTCAGATCCCCAACCGGTCTTGGATGTAGCGAACTGGATGGAGAAGCAGCACTCTTTTCCGTTCTCGTTCTCCATGCTGAAGATATCCTCGAAGTTGTCCTCAAGTTCGAAGTAGTTCTCCTTTTCCATCTCTTTTACCAGATCATAGAGTTTCTGCCAGGTCTCGTTCTGTTTGTTGTAGCTTGCGTGGTAGGCATAGGTGCGTGCGAGCATGGCGAGGGCAGCACCCTTGGTGGCGCGTCCGCGTTCACTTGAGTTCCAAGTCCTAGGGAGGCCGGCAGCCGCCTCTTCGAAGCCTTTCTCCACAAACTCCCATGTCTCCTCCTCGGAAGAGCGCGGGGTGAAGAATTCCTCGTACTGGAGGACATGGTCGATGACAGGTACGCCTCCGAACTGGCGGGTGAGGTTGAAGTATGCGAGGCTGCGGATGAACTTGGCTTCGGCTATATAGCGCTCGGCGTTA
>CAKUYG010000144.1 GCA_934702165.1 uncultured Bacteroidales bacterium
GTCTTGATCTGCTCGGGAGTCATCGGGGAATGGGTGCCGAGAGCCGGCATCACATCAGTGAGAGCGTCACCGAAATAGTCATAGACCATCTCGGTGATCGGCCCGGCATATGAGTTGAGACGTGTGAAGTCCGGCGGCAGGGCCAGCACGCGCTTCTTTGTCCCCATCTTGTCGAAGACTTCCTTAAGTATAGCCCTGACTTCGTCAGGAGTGATGTTATCAGTCTTCGAACCTCTTGCGTAGTACAGCATAGGCTTCCCTATCTCTTGACGCGGGCGTTGCCCTGCCAGATGCTCCATACCTGCTCCTCATCGGCAGGCTGGCCGTAGTCGGTGAGGAAAGTGGTGGCAAGGGCGCCGCTGGCCCAGCCGAACTGGATCCATTTTTCTGGCTCCCATCCTTTCAGGACAGCGTATAGCAGACCTCCCACGAAGCCGTCGCCCCCGCCGATGCGGTCGAGAACATGGATCTCGCGAGGCTCAACCACATGCCAGGTGTCACCTTCAAGCATGATGGCGCCCCAATTGTGGCTGTTGGTGTTGTTGACCTGACGGAGAGTGGTAGCGAACACCTGGGCTCCCGGATACTCCTTCTTCACACGGCGTATCATCTCCTTGAATCCGTCTATCTTGGACGCGATGTCCTTGCCACCGGCTTCCGGTCCTTCGATGCCGAGGCACAGCTGGAAGTCCTCCTCGTTGCCGATGAGGATGTCTGAAATGCTGCATATTTCGGAAAAGATGTCGTGAAGCTCCTGCTCACGGCCTTTCCAGAAGGACGCACGGTAGTTGAGGTCGAAACTGATGCGGGTGCCATACTTCTTGGCGGCACGGGCGATCTCGAGACAGAACTTGCTCGTGTCCGGACTGAGCGCGGCGATGAGTCCGGAAAGGTGGACAATCTGTACACCCTCCTGGCCGAAGATGCGGTCAAGGTCGAAGTCCTTGACATTGAGGGTACGGCCGACCTCGCCTGCGCGGTCGTTCCACACACGCGGACCGCGTGAACCGTATCCGCTGTCGGCGATGTTGATCTGGTGTCTATACCCCCAAGGACCGCCCTGAGGCACTTCCGGCCCTTCGAAATCCATGCCGCGGGCGCGGAGGTTGGACTTGATGAAAGCTGCGAACGGGCTGTCCTTGACGAAAGCTGTCAGCACCTTGACAGGAAGTCCCAGGTAAGATGACACACTGGCGACATTGGTCTCGGCACTGGTGGCCTGGAGGTGCAGCACGTCGCTGCTCTGCACAGGCTGTCCGTTCTCAGGAGTGATTCGAAGTCCCATGCTGGTCGGGACAAGGAGGGCATATTTGCAGCCCTGCTTAAGTGATATATCCATATTCCTTAAAAAATTTCAGTTCAACTTGCAAAAGTAATCAATTATTTGTTCTTCTCGGCCTCCGGAGTGCCTTTCTCCAGCTCCCAGTCCTGCTTCTTCTGTGCGCGCTGAGGCACCTGATGCAGCTCGGTGAAAACGTTGTTGTCTTCTATCACGATGTCGGTAAGCAGGTACTGGTCCGGCTTCTCGGCAACCTCTATAGCCTGCTCCGTGCAGGTGAGACGGCAGTTGCGGATGGTCACGTGTTCACCGTACGACATAGGGATGTCCTTGCGGCCCTTGAGGTCGAAGAACTGGGTCCACGGGTGCACATAGAACGCCCAGCGCACCTCACCGGTGACATTTTCCACCAGCACATACTCGTAGCGCTGCGGAGTGTCCGGCCGCATCTTCATCTGGAGCACGCGGGTGGCGCCATGCACCTCGGAGTCGCGCAGGATGACATTGCGTCCGCCGACGCACTCGCTTCCGAAAGTGATGACTCCAGGGCCCTTGCCGAACCAGCACTTCTCCACGAGGATGTTGGTGTTGACCCCGTTGTCCGGGTCGGTGTCCGCCCACGGGCCCTTGCCGCCCTTGATGGCGATGATGTCATCGTTGACAGATATGTGACAGCCCGTGATGTGGACGTTGTTGCATGCGTCCAGATCGATGGCGTCCGAGCTCGGGGCCGCCACAGGGGAATGCGGGGCGAAGATGGTCACATCCTTCATCCTCACGTAGTCGCACTTGTACAGGTGGGTGGTCCAGAAACCCGAGTTGCGCAGGGTCACGCCCTCGATCAGGATGTCCTTGCCTCCAGCGACATAGATCATACGCGGGCGGAGGGCCTCAAGATTGGTGCATGCCGGATTGACGCGGCGGCGCGTCCAGAAATCCCTCCAGTACCTCAGGCCGTTGCCGTCTATCACGCCCTCCCCCCTGATTGAGAAGCCTTCGACATCGTATGCGTTGACAAGGGCGGCTATATAAGGCTGTATCACACCTTCGATATGCACTTTGGCCACCGGGTAGTCGGAGATGTCGTCACTCCCCTTGAGCACCGCCCCCCTCTCGAGAAGCAGATGAGTGCCGGACTTGAAAAAGAGCGAACTTGTGAGCCAGACGCCCTTCGGCACCACCACCGTACCGCCGGAGACTGCAGCGGCGTCGATGGCCTTCTGTATAGCCGCTGTCTGAAGGAGAGTGCTGTCACGCACTGCACCATAGTCAGTTATGACAAAACGCCTGGTCTGTGACGATGGGACCGGATCAGGTCTGGAGCTGAACCATTTTTCCACCGGAGTCCCGTCAGGCCAGGACTCGGCGCGGCAGAAAGGAACCGCCAAAAGGATGGTGATTGCAATGGAAAAGAATCTTTTCATCATGTGGTTTACATTATTGGCACAAATATAGATATTAATCTTCGGTTTTTCTCACTATTTTTGTGAGTTGTATTGAAATTGGAATTATGGACAATGCAGTAATCGATGCCATCAGGACACGCCGCAGCATAAGGAAATTCACAGCTGAACAAGTCTCTGATGACGAACTGAAGACAGTGCTCGACGCCGGCACATACGCTCCCACAGGGCACAACGCGCAGGATCCGCTCATAGTGGCGGTCCAGAACCCTGAAATCATAAAAAGACTCTCCACCCTCAACGCCAGGATAATGGGGACAGAAAACGACCCCTACTACGGCGCGCCTACAATCGTGCTGGTATTCGTGCCGCGCCCCGAGTACAACCCGAACTCCATACAGGACGGGGCGCTCGTGCTGGGCAACATGATGCTGGCCGCCCACGCCATCGGCCTCGGATCATGCTGGATCAACCGTGAGCGCGAGATGTCCGCCACGCCGGAAGGCAGGGCCATCCAAAAAGAGCTTGGCATACCCGAAGAATACATGGGCATCGGCGCCCTGTCCCTGGGCCACCCTGCCAGACCGAACCCAACCGCCCTTCCGCGCAAGGAAAATTATTGGAAGATAGTGAAGTAGGCATGGGAAAATCTCATCATTTCTGGAACGGAGTCCTTGCCACCGCCCTGGTGGGAATCGGGGGAGGATACGAGTACCTCAGGCTCGTCATGGCATCGCGCAGGCCGGGAAGGTCATCAGCGATGACCCTCCGAAAGATACTTTTCTATGCCCGTAACAGCGAATACGGGCGCAAGCACAACTTCAGCGAGATCCTCCTCGCCAAGAGCAACAAAGAACTGCTCGAACGCTGGCAGAAGAACGTAAAGCTCAACGACTACGAGGACTTCCGCCCTCTGGTCGAGAGACACAAGCACGGTGAGGAAGACGTGCTCTTCCCCGGCAAACCGGTGATGTACGCCACCACTTCAGGCACCACCAGCGAGCCGAAGTGGATTCCGATAACGCGCATCTACATGTGGAACATCTACAAGAAGATGACCCGCGTATGGCTTTATAACTTCATCAAGAACAGGCCGAAAGCATTCTACGGCAACCTTCTCACCATAGTGGGACGCGATGTCGAGGGCCACGCCCCTGACGGGACCGTTTACGGGTCCGTGTCCGGAGTCACCAGGGCCGATGCTCCTCCTTTCATCAAGTACCTCTACGCCTGCCCGGACTGCGTGTACGCCATTGGCGACTACACAGCCAAGTACTACGCCATCAACAGGATAAGCATGGAGAAAGACCTCCACATGATAGTGACCGCCAACCCTTCTACCATAGTCGAGATGCAGAACAGCCTTGACTTCTGGTTCGACCAGATGGTGGAAGACATTGAGAACGGCACGCTTACGGACAAGGTCAAGATAGAGCCTGAGTACAGGGAGAAGATCCTCAAAGTGCTTAAGCCCAACCCTAAAAGGGCCGCGGAGCTTCGCGCCCTCAAGGAGAAACATGGGCGCGTGCTCCCGAAGCACATCTGGCCCGACATGCAGATGATGGACACCTGGAAATGCGGCAACACCCGAATATTCCTCGACAAGTTCAAGAACTCATTCCCGGAGAAGATGTTCCATCAGGAGTTGGGCTACTTCTCATCAGAGTGCCGTTTCGGACTAGTTGTTGACGACTCCATCTATACGGTGCTCTTCCCGCACATGCACTATTATGAGTTCGTCGCGGAAGAAGATCTCGACGCCGCAAAAAGAGGCGAACCGGTACGCTACTGGCAGGTTGACGAAATAGAGGAAGGCAAACGCTACTGCCCGTATGTCACCACCTTCGCCGGACTCTACCGCTACAACATGAACGATCTGGTGCAGGTCGGGACCAAGTTCCACAACGCACCGCGGGTGTTCATGATCCAGAAAATAAACGGAATCGTATCCATCACCGGGGAGAAACTCCACGAGAAGCAGTTCTTCGACGCTGTGGCGCTCGCTTCCAAGGAACTGGGCATCAAGGTGAAATTCGCCATCGGCTTCGCCGTCCCGGAAGAGTCGCGCTACCACTTCTATTATGAGTTCGAGGACCAGAATGTCGGGAAAGAGCAGATGGAGAAGCTCAACCTCAAAGTGGACACCCTACTCCAGAAAGAGAACATAGAATACGAGAGCAAGCGCGAGTCTTTCAGGCTCGAAGCGCCTGTGGCGCACAAACTTGTGCCTGACGCCTTCGAGAAGTTCAAGACCGCCTGCCTCGCCGAAGGCATGAGGGACGGGCAATTCAAGCTCAACCTCCTGCTACAGGACGAGAAACGGCACGCTAAATTCAAACAGCTTGTGGCTGAATGATTGAAGCTGTCATATTCGACCTTGACGGGACGCTCTACGACTCCACGGGCCTTCATCGTCTCGTGGCACTCAAAGAGTTGTCCCGTCTGGCTTTTTTCCGCGTGCTGAAAGAACGCCTCGCCCGCAAAGAGCTCGCCGGCAAGGATTTCGGCAGTGGGACAGAATTCGAGAACGCCTTTTTCAGGAAAGTTTCCCGGAACTGGTATCTGCAGACTTATCTCCCTGACATGGTGAGTATTCTCCGGGAGCGGTTCCACCCGCGCGAAGGGTTGGAAAATATGCTTGAAGGAATCAGGTCAGCAGGCATCAAGACCGCCGTGTTCTCCGACTACGGCCATGTGCGCGAAAAACTTGTTGCCCTCGGCATCGACCCCGGACTCTTCGACGGACTCTATGACGCTGCTTCACTCGGAGGTCTCAAACCATGCCGGGAG